>NZ_VSCV01000048.1:0-7492 GCF_047459355.1 Limnochorda sp.
CGGGCTGTGGGAGCCGACGGATGGGTGGAACGAAACCTGGGCCCACGATCGGCTCTGGAGTTAACCGTCCCCACCTGGGAGCCGCCCGGGACGTGCCCGGGCGGCTCCGCCGCCTTTTCCCGCCCCCAGGCCATTCATTGCCTCTCCTTCCCAGGCCGGCTCTGGCCGTCTCGTTCGGGGGTCATGGAGGAAACCACCCTCCGAGAGCGAATGATGACTGTGGTAACGACTACATAAAAAGGAATCTATAACCTGCGTAAAATGGGCATGTAATCGATTCCACATATACGTTCCGGGAGGTGGCTCGTGGTGGCGCGGCGATCAAGCAAGCGGGGGACCATCCAAGAAGTTGCCCGGCTGGCTGGTGTCTCGCCCGCGACCGTCTCCCGGGTGCTGAACAACCACCCCCGGACGTCCCCCGAGACCCGGAGGCGGGTGCTGGACGCGGTGGCTCAGCTGGGCTACGTCCCCGACCACACGGCCCGAAGCCTCAAGACGGGGAACGTGGGCGAGATCGCCCTGGCCGTCCCGGACATCGGCAACCCCGTCTACGTGGCCATCGCCAAGGCGGTTCACGAGGTGGCCGCCCGCCGCGGGTGGTGGCTCTCCCTGATCAGCACCGAAGGGTCCCAGACGGAGGAGCTCCGGGCCCTGCGGGCCTTGGCCGGCAACCGGATTGACGGCCTGATCATCACCTCCCTCACGGTGAGCCAGGCCTTCCTCCGGGCCCTGGAGCCTGTTCAGGGCCGGGTGGTGGTGATCGGGCGGGTCCCCGATGAGACGCCCGTCGACAACGTCCGGGTGGAGTCGGAGGTGGGGGCCAAGCTGGCCGTTGAGCACCTGATCGATCTGGGTTGCCAGAGGATCGGGTTCATCAACGGCGTGCAGGGCACCGTCCCGTCCACCTCCCGGATTGAGGGGTACCGGCTGGGCTTGGCCAGCCGGGGCATGGAGTACGACCCCAAGCTGGTGGTGGAGAGCGACTTTACCATCATGGGCGGCTATGAGGCCATCGACCGGCTGCTCGAGCAGGCGCCCGACCTGGATGGGGTCTTTGCGGCCAACGACGCCATGGCCATCGGCGTGCTGCGCCGGCTCCGGGAGCGGGGCATCCGGGTGCCCCACGACGTGGCCGTCATCGGCATGGACGACATCGACCTCTGCCGCATCGCCACCCCCACCTTGTCGACGGTCACCCTCCTGGCCGCCGAGCGGGGGAGGATCGCGGGGGAGCTCCTCCTGGACCGGATCGAGGGGCGGGCGCAGGGGGAGTGGCAGCGGGTGACCGTCCTCCCGCGGCTCATCGTGCGGGAGTCCACCAGCCTGCTCCGCGTGGAGCGGGTCGGCCCGCCGCACCAGGACCCGAATGTAGGGAGGCAGGGCTGATGCACGGGAAAGCCCGCACCGGACCATCCCTTTGGCTCCTCATTCCAGCGGTCTTGCCCATTCTTCTCCTTTCGGTGATCCCCTTGCTCCAGGGCATGTCCTTGGGCTTCACCGACTACCGCCTGGGGCCCCGGGAGCCTCAGTTCACCGGCCTGGACAACTACCAGTACATGCTGACGGACTACAAGTTCTGGTCTTCCTTCAAGACGGGGGCCATCTGGGCCGTCGCCGTCACCGCCGGTGAGATCATCCTGGGCTTGGGGCTGGCCCTCCTCCTCAACGCGGGGCTCCCCCTTCAGGGCCTGGCCCGGGTGCTCATCTTGATCCCGTGGGCCATGCCGCCGGTGGTCAAGGGGCTGGTCTGGCGGATGGTCTACCATCCCACCGTCGGGCTCCTCAACCGGACCCTGATCCAGCTGGGCCTCTTGGAGACGCCCATCAACTGGCTGGGGGACTACACCTGGACCCTCCCGGCTGCCATCGTCGTCGGGATCTGGGCGGGGCTGCCCCTGGCGTCGGTTATGCTGCTGGCCGCCTTGCAGACCATCCCCCAGGAACTGAAGGAGGCGGCGGCTCTGGACGGCGCCAACGGCTGGGGCCAGTTCTGGCACGTGGTGCTCCCGCTTTTGGTGCCGGTCATCGTGGCGTTGAGCACCATCGAGCTGATCTGGAACTTCAACTCCTTCGGCCTGATCTACGTCCTCACCGAAGGGGGTCCGGGCGATACCACCCGGCTGCCCATGCTCTACGCGTACGAGGAGGGTTTCCGCTACGGCAACTTGGGCTACGCGGCGGCCCTGGGCAACGTGATGGTGCTCGCCATGCTGGTGCTGATCTACTTCTACGTCCGGCGGTCGAGCCGGGAGGTGGCGTAGGATGGCCCGTCCTCTGTTGAGCAGGGCCCGTCCGGTCTGGACGAGGCGGCTGGTGCGAACGGGGCTCTTCCTGGTGCTCATGCTCTATGTGGTCTTCATGGCCTTCCCCCTCTTCTGGCTGGTCCTCACCTCCTTCAAGACCCAAGGGGAGGTCGTGATGGCCACCTCCTTCTGGCCCCAGGGCCTCCACTGGGCGAACTACCGGGATGCCCTCTTCACTCAGGGCATCTTCCAGAGCGTCAAGAACAGCTTGAAGGTGAGCCTCGTCGCCGCCCTGGCTACCCTGGCCGTGGCCGCGCCGGCCGCCTACGTCACCGCCCGGCGGGGAGGGCTGGTCGAGAAGCTCTTCCGGGGCTGGATCCTCGCCACCCAAACCTTCCCGCACATCCTCATCATCGTGCCGCTCTTCATCATCCTGGCGGGCCTGTCGTTGACCAACACCCATACGGGGTTGAGTCTGGTCTACGTTGTGGCCAACCTGCCCTTTGTCCTGTGGATGCTCTTCGGCTACGTGCGGTCGGTGCCCGTCGAGCTGGAAGAGGCGGCCGCGGTCGATGGGGCGAGCGGCACCCAGATCCTGATTCACATCCTCATCCCGCTCATGATTCCAGGGCTGGTGGCGACGGGGATGTACGCCTTCATCACCGCGTGGAACGAGTTTTTCTTCGCCTTGGTCCTTCTGAAGGAGCCGGAGCTCCTCACGATCCAGGTCAACCTGGCGCGCTTCCGAGGCGTGGAAGGTTTCGTCCGCTGGGGGCCCCTGGCGGCCGGAAGTGTCCTGGCGACCTTGCCTGCCCTCGCGGTCTTCGCCTTCGTTCAGCGGGGGCTGATCGCGGGGCTGATGGCAGGGAGCCTGAAGCAGTAGGCCCCGGTGTGGACCTGACGCGTGTCCCAGGCACACCCGGCGACGGAAGAACTGGTGTCTGCATCCAGACGCCCGGCACAGAAAGGGGAGGTCTGATGAGGACAGCACGCTATCTGGCCGTAGCGCTTGCTCTGCTGCTGGTCGTTTCCGCAGCGACCCCGTTGGTCTCGGCTCAGGAGCCGGTCCGCTTGCGCTTTGTCAGCCTGGCCTGGCAAGAGGACGCCATCGCGGCGGTGAAAGCCCTGGTGGCCGAGTGGAACCGGACCCATCCCAACATCCAGGTGGAGTACCAGCAGGTCGATTGGGGCTCCATCCACGACTACCTGGTCACCTCCTTCCAGACGGGGGATGTGCCTGACGTCTTCCACTACGAGTCACCCCAGATGCTCGACTTCGGCCGGATGGGCTACCTGACCGATCTGGCCCCCCTGATCTCCGATGACCTGCGCAACGATGTGCTCCCCAACTTCTGGGAGACGGTCTCCATCGACGGGGCCATCTACGGCGTGCCGTACATTGTCGAGCCCTTCATCGTCCTGTACAACAAGGATCTCTTTGAGCAGGAAGGGATCGAGGTCGACCCGAGCGAGCCCATGACCTGGGACGAGCTGCGGGCCATCGCCAAGCGCCTGACCAAGGACCTGGACGGCGACGGACGCATCGACCAGTACGGTGCGGGCCTGCCCCTGCGGAGCCCGGCCAACCGCATCCTCAACCTGAGCATGGCCTTTGACGGGCAGTTCTTCTACCAGGAGAACGGCCGCTGGGTCCTCCGGGTTGGCGAGGATGAGCTGGCTCTGCCCAAGCTCCTCCACGACATGATGTACGTCGATGGCTCCATGGCCACGGAGGGCGTGGGCCTGAGCAGCTCCGAGCTGATGGCCGGTTTCCTTCAGGGCCGCTACGCCATGATCCCCGGTGTGGGCGCCTTCACCCGCCATGACCTGGCTGCGTTGGCCTCGGACAGCTTCCGCTGGGGCGTGCTCCCGCACCCCAAGGCGACCAGCGCGCGGCAGGGCGCGGTCTCCCAGACCCTGAGCATCCCGGCGGCGTCCAAGCACCCCCGGGAGGCCATGGCGTTCATCGAGTTCATGATGACCACCGAGAACATGGCGCGGCTGGCCTACAACGACTGGCTCCTGCCCACCCGGCAGTCCTCCCTGGAGCTGCCCGTCTTCACCACGGAGGAGTACGGGTGGGACGTGGTGAGCGCTTCGGCCGCCTCCCTCTCCATGGCCAACTGGCAGGTGGTGCCCGGCTACGAAGAGGTGCGGTCTAAGGTGCTCAACCCCCTGCTGCAGGAGTACTTCTACGACCGCATCGACGAGGCCACGCTGGTCCAGCGCATCGAGCGGGAAGGCAATCGGATCCTGGAGCGGTACCGCTAGGGAGCCGCTCCCCAGAAGGCGGCTGGCGTGAGCGCGGCGCGCTCACGCCAGCGCCAAGCTGGCCCGGCGTGCCAGAGCTCGCCGAGCACCCCTGTTCCGCCGAGGAGGAAGCGACCATGGCAACCGAACGTGAACGACTTGTCCAAGACCGGGTTCTGGCTGTCTCCAAGAGTGTGGGCTGCCTCTTGGGGCTGGCCGTTGGCGATGCCCTAGGGGATGCGGGGCGAGACCAGGAGCTGCGCAACCGGTACGGCATCATCACCCACCTGCCGGAAGGGGTCGCCGGGACCGATGACACGGAGTTTGCTGTCTTGACGGCCCGCATGCTGGTGGATGGCCGGGGCGAGCTGACCCGGGAGGGGGTCCTGGAGGCCTGGCACCGGTACGTCCTCCAGCAGGGCGGGGTGCAGGACCGGGCCGGCCGGCCCATCCACGGGGCCGCGTACAACCTGAGCCGGGGGATGCAGCCGCCCCTGTCGGGCATGGACAACGTCATGAACAACGACGACGGGGCTGCCATGCGGGCCGCTCCCATCGGGATCGTGGCGGCCGGAGACCCGGACCGGGCGGCCCGCCTGGCGGCCATCGACGCTGAGATCAGCCACGCGGGCGACGGGCTCCACGCCGCGCAGGCGGTGGCCGCCAGCGTCGCGGTCGCCATGGTGGGCGGCAGCGCAGAGGAGATTGTGGAGGCAGGGCTCGCCCAGATCCCCGAGGAGAGCTGGCTGGGCCGGGCCATGCGCCGGGCCATGGCCCTCTGCGACGAGAAGGGCTCCATTCAGGAGGCCTGGCGGAGCCTCCACGACGACTTCTGGACGCCTCTGCACTCTGTCAGCGCCGAGGCGATCCCCCAGGCGTACGCCATCATCCGCCTCACGGGGGCAGACTTCCACACGGGCCTTTTCTGGGCGGCCAACTTCGGCCGCGACGCAGACACCATCGCCGCCATCGTCGGCGCGGTGAGCGGCGCTCGAGCCGGCGCGGAGGTGATCCCCAGGGAGTGGATCGAGGCCGTCCGCCGGCCGGCGGGCGTCTCCTTGCGCTTCGCGGCCCAAGAGGACCTGGTCAGCTTGGCCGAAGCGCTAGCCGGCCTGATCCAGTGAGCCCTGTGGCGACCTTTTCCAGGAGGAGCTGAACGGCGTGCAACCGCAGCCTGATCTCTTCGACCGCATCTACGGGAGCTTGGCCGGGCTGGCCTTAGGCGACGCCCTGGGCTTTCCGGCCATGTACCACCGGACCCTGCTCGGCCGGCCCAAGAGTCGGGCCCGGCTCCGGATTTGGACCGAGGTGGGCGACCAGCACAACATCCTGGTCACCCAGATGCCTTACGTCATCGCCCGCAACCCCCGGGTCCTGGAGGTCTGCCCTACCGACGACACCGAGTGGGCCCTCTTCAGCGCCCAGATTCTCATCAAGCACGGGCGGGCCCCCTCCGCCGATGTGTACCAGCGGGTTTGGCAGGAGGAGATCCTCCCGCTAGAGCGGGAGATCCGCTCCGGGGTGAGCGAGCGGGCGGCCATGGAGAACTTCAAGCGGGGCCTGGTGCCGCCCACCACCGGCAACGACAACCCCCATCACTTCGACGATGGGGCCGTCCGCCGGGCGGTGCCCATCGGGCTGGTCCATCCCGGCGAGCCAGAGGCGGCCGCCGCGGTGGTGGAGCGGGACGCGTCGGTCACCTCGGCGGAGGATGGGATCTGGGCCGCCCAGGCCATGGCGGCCGCGCTGGCCGTAGGGCTGGCCGGGGCGAGCATCCCCGAGATGATCGAGACGGCACGGCGGTTCATGCCGGCGGGATCGTGGCTCGCCTACAACACCGAGCGGGCCCTGGAGCTGGTGCCCCGGGGGACCAGCCTGGCCGACGCCCTGGTGAACCTCCACGACCAGTTCCTCAGCCCCATCTACAACTACCCCAACGTGGCGCCGGAGACGGTGCCCCTGGCCCTGGCCCTTCTCTCCCTGGAGCTGGAGTCGGTCCAGGAGGCCCTCCTCTTCGCCAACATGTTCCACCGGGCGGCGGAGTCGATGCCCGCCTGGGTGGGGGCGCTGTACGGGGTGGTCTACGGCGCATCCACCATCCCCGAGAGCTGGCGGCGTTGGGCCGACCGGTGCAAGGGCATCTGCCTGCCCCAGATGGCAGGGGTCTCGGTGCAGGAGGTGGCAGGCCAGCTGGGAGCGCTGGCCAGCGGTCGGACGGAAGGAGGGGCTGAGGAAGCATGAGCGCAGGAACCAAGACCGATCTGTTCGAGCGGGGATACGGCTCCTTGGCAGGGCTGGCCGTGGCCGACGCCCTGGGGGCTCCGGCGGAAGGGAGCGACCCGGCCACCATCCGGAAGACCTACGGGCGGATCACCGATTTTCTCACCGACGAGCCGGCGGGCACCGATGACACCGAGTACGCCATGCTGACCGCCCAGATCCTCCTCAAGTACGGCAAAGAGCTGCAGCCGGAGGATGTCGCCCGGGAGTGGACCGAGACCCTGATCCACCAGCAGGAGTTCCAGAAGGGCGGTTTCAGCGAGATCTGCGCGGTGGTCAACCTCCGGCGAGGGCTGAGCGCGCCCTTCAGCGGCCGGTACAACTACGAGATGTGGAGCGACGGTGCCGCCATGCGGATCGCCCCCGTTGGGGTGGCCTGTGCCGGCTCGCCCGAGGAGGCGGCGAGGCTGGCGGCCATCGACGCTAGCGTGAGCCACCACCGGGACGGCATCTACTGCGCCCAGGCCGTCGCCGCCGCGGTCGCCCAGGCCATGGTGGCCGACGATCCCGAGACGGTCATCGAGGCGGGTCTGGCCGCGATGCCGGAGGACTCCTGGTCGTACCGGACCATCCAGCGGGCGGTGGCCATCGGGCGGAAGTACGTTGATCCCTTTGAGGCCATCGATGAGCTCTACCAGGATGTGATCGTGCCGTACTACGTCTGGGCCGACATGGCGCCCGAGGCGACCGCCCTCGCCTTCGGCCTCTTGGCCAGTGCC
>NZ_VSCV01000090.1:0-1534 GCF_047459355.1 Limnochorda sp.
GGGGCTGTCCCCGTCGGGAGGCTGGTCACCAGCGTCCTCCCGCTGGATCAGGTGCAGGAGGCCTTCGAGCGGGCCAGCAGCGGTTCCGAGCTCAAGGTTGTGGTCCGTCCCCAGATCCGTTAACGAGCGAGTTCCGTTTGAAGGGCGGGGGTGAAGGAAGGTGCCCAAACGGGCGATCCTGGCCATTGACCAGGGAACCACAGGCTCCCGGGCTGTGGTGTTCGACCAAGATGGCAACGTCTTGGCCAGAGAGTACCGGGAGATCAACCAGATCTACCCCAATCCAGGCTGGCTGGAGCAAGATCCCATGGAGTACCTCCACTCGGTGGAGGAGTGCATCCAGGCCGTGCTGGCGGCGTGCGGGCCCGATGTCGCCATTGAGGGCATCGGGATCACCAACCAGCGGGAGACGACGGTGGCGTGGGACAGGAAGACCGGCAAGCCTGTGACCAACGCCATCGTCTGGCAGTGCCGGCGGTCGGCGCCCTACTGCGAGCAGCTGCTGGCCGACGGTGTGGAGCCTCTGATCATCGAGAAGACGGGCCTCCGGATCGACCCCTACTTCTCGGCGACCAAGATCCGCTGGATCCTGGACCATGTGCCGGAGGCCCGGCGGCTGGCGGAAGCCGGGGAGCTGGCGGTCGGGACGGTGGACACCTGGCTCATCTGGTGGCTGACCGGCGGCCAAAAGCACGTCACCGATGTGTCCAACGCGTCCCGGACCATGCTCTACAACCTCCACACGGGCCAGTGGGACCCGGAGCTGATGGAGCTGACGGGCGTCCCGGAGGGGATCCTCCCCACCATCATGGAGTCGAGCAACGTCTTCGGTGAGGTGGCCATCGACCTGGGACGCCTCAAGGGGGTTCCCATTGCCGGGGTCGCGGGGGACCAGCAGGCGGCCCTCTTCGGTCAGGCCTGCTTCGAGCCGGGCATGACCAAGAACACCTACGGCACGTCCCTCGCGGTCATGATGAGCACCGGCGACCGGCCCATCCCGTCCAAGCACGGGCTGACCACCGACATGGGCTGGAGCATCCGCGGCCGCAAGTCCTACTCCCTGGAGGGTGTGGTCTTCATCGGTGGCATGGCGGTCCAGTGGCTCAGGGACGGCATCAAGGTGATCAACCACGCGGCAGAGACGGAAGCCCTGGCCCGCTCGGTGGAGGGTACGGGCGGGGTCTACTTCGTGCCCGCCTTCGTGGGCTTGTGCGCGCCCTACTGGGACATGTACGCCCGGGGGACCATCGTGGGCATCACCCACGGCACGACGGAGGCCCACCTGGCCCGGGCGACCCTCGAGTCCATCGCCTACCAGACCCGGGACAACGTGGACGCCATGGCCCAGGACTTGGGGCGGCCGGTGCCGGTCCTCCGCGTGGACGGGAATGCCACCCGGAACGAGTTCCTCATGCAGTTCCAGGCCGATATCCTGGGGATTCCCGTCGAGCGGGCCGCCAACCAGGAGATGGCGGCGCAGGGGGCTGCTTTCCTGGCGGGGCTCTGCGTGGGCACCTGGGCGTCGCAGGACGAA
>NZ_VSCV01000024.1:0-30916 GCF_047459355.1 Limnochorda sp.
GGCGCGGCCAACACCGGCGGCCGGGGCTCGATCCTCCCGAGCACCCTGGAGATGTCCAACGTGGATCTGGCCCAGGAGTTCACCGAGATGATCCTGACACAGCGTGGGTATCAGGCCAACTCCCGGGTGATCACCACGTCAGACGAGATGCTCCAGGAACTGGTGAACCTGAAGCGCTAAATCCGGAGCCATTGGGCACGTGATCGGGGTACGGCCCGGCCGGCGACGGCCGGCCGGGCCGAACCTTCTCGGGCCGGCTTGACCGGCCCGGGCCAGGGGGGCGGCAGCATGGATCTAACGACTGTTTTGGGGATTGGGCTCGGCTTCGTCCTCATCTCCCTGTCCATCCTGGACGGTTCGAGCCTGAGCACCTTCATCGACGTGCCCTCGATGCTCGTCGTGCTGGGCGGAACCCTCGCGGCCGTGCTGGTCCAATTTCCGGCCAAGCAGGTCTTCTCCATCATTCCCCTCATCGGGGTCGCCTTCCGGGGACGGGAGAGCCAGGCCCGGGAGCTCATCCACGAGGTGGTCGAGTTCGCCAAGAAGGCCCGGCGGGAGGGGCTGCTCGCCATGGAGCAGGAGGTGGCCGAGCATCCCAACGAGTTCCTGCGGAAGGGCGTCCAGCTGGTGGTGGACGGGACCGAGCCTGAGCTGGTGCGGAGCATCATGGAGATCGACCTGGCCGCGCACGAGGAACGCCACGCCCTAGGCCAGGAGGTCCTCCAGGCCATGGGCGCCTACGCGCCGGCGTTCGGGATGCTAGGGACGGTCATTGGGCTGATCCAGATGCTGGCCCAGCTGGACAACCCCGAGGCGATTGGGCCGGGCATGGCCCTGGCCTTGATCACCACCTTCTACGGGGTCATGCTGGCCAACCTGGTCTTCCTGCCCATGGCTGGCAAGCTCAGGGTCCGCAGCCAGCAGGAGCGGCTGGAACGGGAGCTGATCATCGAGGGGGTTCTCTCCATTCAGGCGGGCGAGAACCCGCGGATTGTGGAGGAGAAGCTCCTCGCCTTCCTGTCGCCCGAGGAACGGGCCCGGGAGCTGGCCAGCCGGACCCAGGCCGGGCGCGAGGCGGTGACCAGCGATGCGTCGTAGGCGTCGCCGGCCAGACAGCAGCGGGCCTCCGGGCGCCCCCCACTGGATGACCACCTATGCTGACATGATGACGCTCATCCTCGTCTTCTTCGTCATGCTTTTCGCCGTCTCGCAGGTGGACATCCAGCAATTCGAGACCATCTTGCGGGGCATCCAGGGCTCGTTGGGGGTCCTCGACGGCGGCAGGAGCCTGGCACCGCAGCACGTCATCGAAGGCGGGCCCATGGCCGCGGCCGCCCTCCAGGCCCAGTTGCAGAGGGAGCTCCAGGAAGCGAGTCGCATGGCCATGCAAATCCAGACCCGGCTCGCGGAGATGGGGCTCGCCGAGCGGGTGCAGGTGCGGGTGGAGGAGCGGGGAGTGGTCGTCCGCTTCACCGACCAGGTCCTCTTCGACCTGGGCAAGGCCGACTTGAAGCCGGAGGCCATCGAGATCCTCAAGGCCCTCGCGCCGGTCCTGCGGGAGTGGCCCTACCACTTCCGGGTGGAGGGCCACACGGACAACTGGCCTATTAATAATGAAATCTTCCCGTCCAACTGGGAGCTCTCCACCGCCCGGGCCAGCCGGGTGATCCGGTACCTGGTGGAGGAGGAGGGCTTCGATCCCCAGCGCCTGTCGGCGGCGGGATACGGGGAGTACCGCCCCCTCTTCCCCAACGACACAGCTGAAAACCGCCAGCGGAACCGGCGGGTGGACGTGCTGCTCCTGCGGGCCGGCCTGACGGCGGCGGAGCCCATCGAAGGCGGCCATCCCCAAGCAGGAGCAGAGGCCATCGAGCCGGAAGGAGGGGTATGAATGAACGAGCGGTTGCGGCTCGATGCCAAGTCTTTTGCCATCCTCGTTGCGATCGTCCTCTTCGCGGTGGCGGCCGCCGCGCTGGTCACCTACCGGGTGGTGGACTATCGCATTCTGGTGGATGCAGGTGTGGTCGCAGGCGAGCGCCGGCCCGACCGAAGCACCCCCGATCTGGGGCCCACCCATGACCTGGGCGTCATGACCATGAACCTGGCGGCCAGCCCCTCGGGGATGGTCCACTACCTGCGGGCCCAGCTGGTCGTGGAGGTGCAGGACGAGAAAGCCCTCTCCTTGCTGGAGCAGCGCAAGGTGCAGGTCCGGGACCGGATCATCACCATCGTACGCGGCCGGACCATGGAGGACTTGGAGGGTGAGGCTGGCCTGATGCAGCTTCGGAGCGACCTGGTCACGGCCCTGAACGACATCCTCCCCGGCCAGCCCGTCCGCAACCTGTACTTCGTGGACCTGGTGATGCAGTAGTAGCGGCCGGTGGGAAGGAGCGGTCCTCGTGCGGCGGGTGCAGGGCGCCGTTCCAAGGGAGTCTCCCTCGGGCCCGGCCGGGGGCGGGCCGGAAGGGATCCGTCCCTCTCCCTTGGGCCAGTACGGGCCTTTGGGCGAGCAGGAGTGGAAGGGGCTCCTCCGCTTCCAGGAGGAGCTGGCCCAGGAGTGGGCCCGGGTCCTCAGCCGCTGGCTCCGGCGGGAGGTGCGGGTGACGGTGGCCGGGCCGCCTGTCGCCGTGCGGCGGGCCCGCGCCCTCTGGGAGCAGGCCGGCGGGGCCATCTACCGCTGGTCCGTGGACGGCGCCGCGGTGCTCCTCATCTGGCCCCGGGTCCTGATGGTCCAAACCCTCGACGCCCTCTTGGGCGGGCTGGGGGTGGCGGCAGGACCCGCCCGGCCGACGACGGAGCTGGAGGCCCGGGTGATCCGGCAGATCAGCGCCCGCCTCGCCTACCGCCTGCTCCGCCTGGAAGTCCAGCGCTTGGATCGGGCGGTGCCGCCCCATGAGCTGGATGTGCACCCCATCGGGCCCGACCAGGTGGCGGCCCGGAGCCGGTGGTTCCTGATCGGGCTGGATGTGGGCTGGGACACCCAGAGGGGCCCGACGGGGCCCGGTTCCCAGCGGCTTTTCTTGCTTCTCGCGCCCGAGTGGGCCATCCAGGTGCGGGCAGGCTTGGAGGGCTTCGCCCGCCAAGGCCTGGGTGGTGAGGTGGAAGGGCTGCAGGATCTGGCCCGGATCCGCCAGAGGCTCCAGCGGCACCTGGAAGAGACCCCAGTCACGGTGCGGGTGGTCCTGGGAGAAGCCCGGCTCACGGTACGGGAGCTCCTCTCCTTGGAGCCGGGCGATGTGCTCCAGCTGGAGCAGCGGGTGGATCAGCCCCTTGCCGTCCACGTGGGGGACCGCCCGTTCTTTCTGGGAAGCCCCGGGGAGGCCTCCGGGCGCCTGGCCGTCCGGCTTGATGCCGCCTGGCCCGGTGCGGAGCCTCTGGCCCAGGAGGCCTTGAGAAGGGAGGAGGAAGCGGATGGCTGGTGAGCTCTTGACCCGTGAAGAGCTGGAGGTGCTCCTCTCCGAGGGGCGGCTTCCGTCGGAGCCTGGGCTGGCCGGCGGGGGCGGGCGCCCGCCGGCGGCTAACCCGGCCCCGGTGCTCCAGCAGCTTTTCCAGCTGATTGTGCAGCGCCTCAACCGGCTCCACCCGGACCTCACCCCGCGCTTCGTGGAGCTGGCGGCCCAGCCTGTGGGGGAGGCGGCCGCAAGCCTGAGCGGGGTCCAGCGGCAGCTTTCGGTGGAGCTTCACGACGGGATCGAAGGGATCTTCCTCCTCTGGTATCCCCAGACGGCGCCCGGCGAGGACCGCTTCCTGGAAGAGGGGGCTGAGGTCTTCTGCCAGAGCCTGGCCGCCCTCTGGGGCCATCCGGTCGAGATCGAGAAGGGGAGCGTCCGCAACGTCGATCTGAGCGGTGGCCTGCCCGAAGGGCTCCTCCCCTTCGGCCCGGAGGAGCAGGTCTGGGTGGCCCGCCTGGCGGTGGGTTCGGCGGGGTCGCCCCTGGTTTTCTGGCTGCCCGACGATGTGGCCCACGACCTGAAAGAGCGGCTGGAGCGGGCCGCCGAGCTGGGCGGTGGGCTCGCACCGCCCAGGGAGCGGCCTCCCCGGCCCCTGGAGGGTCCCGTGCGGGTGGAGCCGGCCCGGTTCTCGCCCCTGCGCCAGCCCATCGGCGTGGCCGGCGAGCGGGATCTAAGCCGGGTGCTCGACTTGCCCTTGGAGGTCACGGTGGAGTTGGGCCGGACCCAGCTGAAGGTGAAGGAGATCTTGGACCTGAAGGTGGGGACGGTGGTGGAGCTGGACCGGCTGGCGGGCGAGCCGGTGGATCTGCGGGTCAACGGGCGCCTGGTGGGCAAGGGCGAGGTGGTGGTGGTGGACGACAACTTTGCCATCAAGATCACCCAGATCCTCGCGCCCGATGAGCGGGCGCCGCTGTTGAGCGAGTGAGGCGAGGGCCGTGGGCGGCGAGACCATCTGGGTGGAGCTTCTGCGGGTCCTGGCGGCGCTGGTGGTGGTGGTCCCCACCGCCTACGTCGTCACCCGCTTCCTGGGCGGTCGGGCCCGGCCCCGGCGGGGGCGGTACATGACCCTGGTGGAGAGCCTCCCCCTGGGAGCTCAGCGGGGGCTCCACCTGGTCCAGGTGGGCGAGCGCTTCTTCCTGGTGGGCGGGAGCGAGCGGGGGATCACCCTCCTGGCCGAGGTGGATGGGCCGGTGGTCGAGCTTGGTGAGGCGGTGGAGCGCCTCCCTGGAGGCAAGGGGCTCCCTTGGATGGAGGCGGCCCGGGTGGTGGGGCTCTTCGGCCGGCGGCCAAGCCGGCCGGAGCCGCGTCCCAGCCCCCGGCAGGCGGAGGGAGAGCGGGGTTGAGACGGCTGGGTGTGGCGCTGGTGGTGGCGATGGTGCTCTGGTCGCTGGGGGGCGGCAGTGTGGCCGCCCAGAGCGCACCGGGGGTGTCCATTCAGGTGACACCGGGGGATGAGCCGGGGCGTCTGGCCGCGGCGCTGGAGATCCTGCTGGTCCTGACGGTGCTCAGCCTGGCCCCGTCCATCCTGGTCCTCATGACCTCCTTCACCCGGATCGTGGTGGTCCTCAGCTTCGTCCGGAACGCCCTGGCCACCAACCAGACGCCGCCCACCCAGCTCCTCATCGGGCTGGCCCTCTTCCTCACCTTTTTCGTCATGGCGCCCACGTGGCAGGCCGTCTACGTGGATGGGATCCAGCCCTACCTCGCCGGCGAGGTGAGTTTTCAAGAGGCGGTGGAGCGGGGGAAGGGCCCCTTGCGGGATTTCATGTACCGCTTCACCCGGGAGGAAGATCTGGCCCTCCTTTTGGAGGCGTCGGGGGCGCCCGAGCCCTCCGACCGGGAGAGCCTCCCCTTCTACGTGCTGGTCCCCGCCTTCGCGCTTAGCGAGCTGAAGAGCGCGTTCCAGATGGGCTTCGTGCTCTTCTTGCCCTTCTTGGTCATCGACATGGTGGTGGCCAGCACCCTCATGTCCATGGGGATGTTCATGCTGCCCCCGGTGATGATCTCCCTGCCTTTCAAGCTCTTGCTCTTTGTGCTGGTGGACGGCTGGGGCCTGATCGTCCGGTCCCTGATCGCGAGCTACACGTAGCGGATGGGTAAGGGCAGGGCCTGGGCGAGGCCCGGAGGCTCCCGGGAGGCCCTAGGTGGGTGAGGGAAGGAGGCGAAGGTCCAGGTGAACGCGGGTGTGGCCACCGATCTGGCCCGGGAGGCGGTGCAGACCATCCTCTTGGCCGCCGGTCCCATCCTGCTGGCCGCCCTGGTGGTGGGGGTGGTGGTCAGCCTGCTCCAGGCGGTCACCCAGATCCAGGAGCAGACCCTGGCGTTCGTGCCCAAGATCGTGGCCGTGCTGACCGTGGTCTTCTTGGCGGGGAGCTGGATGTTCGGGCGGATCACCGACTTCGCCGTCCGGCTCCTCGGGAACCTGGACCGGTTCATCGGATGAGTCTCTCCGTCGACCTGGGACCTGAGATCTGGACCCTCTTCGCCCTCTTGATCCGGGTGGGGGTGCTGGTCTTCCTCTTCCCCGTGGGGGCTGCCCGGGTACCCATCCCCATCCGGCTGGGGCTCTCCGGCTGGCTCGCCTTCGCCCTCTGGCCGGCGGTGCCGCCGGAGCACTGGCTGGCGCCCCAGCCGGGGTACGCGCTGGCCCTTGTGCGGGAGGCCCTGGTCGGCCTGGGCATGGCCTTGGTGATCCAGATGGTGATGGGGGCGGTGCAGCTTGCGGGCCAGCTGGTGGACATGCCGATGGGGTTCGGCGTGGTCAACCTCCTGGACCCCCAGACGGGCCAGCAGGTGCCCGTCCTCTCCCAGCTCTTCAGCATTCTGGCCGCCCTGCTCTTCTTCGCGCTGGGAGGGCCTCTGGTGGTGATGGCCGCCTTGCGGCAGAGCCTGAACTGGATCCCCATCGGAGCCGCCGCCGTCACCCCCTCGGCGGCCCAGCTGATCGCGCGGGAGTCGGCGGCCGTCTTCGCCACGGGCCTGCGGCTCAGCCTCCCCGTGGTGGCCGCGGGGTTCCTGGCCGATGTGAGCCTGGGGATCCTGGCCCGGGCGGTGCCCCAGTTCAACGTCTTCATCGAGGGCTTCCCCATCAAGATCGGACTGGGGCTGGTGGTCTTGCTGGTGGCCATGCCCTTCTACGTGGAGGCGGTTGGCATGCTGGTGGGGGCGGCCGGGCGGCTGCCGGAGGTGCTGGCTGAGCTGCTCTTGAGCTTGAGGGCGCCCTAAGGCGGGAGCGAGGCGACGTGGCGGTCCCTGAGCTGGGAAAGAACAGGAAAAGCCCGAATCGGAACGAAAGAAGTCGCCAGGGTCAGGGGGACCCGGTCCGCCCCGACGGGTTCCGTTTCGACCTCCAGAGGTTCGCGGAGGAGCGGACCATCCCGCCCAGCCCCCGGAGGCTCCGGGAGGCCCGGGAGCGGGGGGAGGTGGCCAAGAGCCAGGAGCTGGGGCCGGCCCTCCTCCTGTTGATGCTGGGGCTTTTCCTGGACCAGGCCGCCCGCTTCGTCGCCCAGGGGCCGGTCCGGTTCACCATCCAGCTCTTCCAGGAGGTCCCGCCCCCGGGCGAGTGGACCCGGGAGTGGCTGGGCGGGCTGATGGCCCAAGCGGCCCTCGCCTTCGCCCGGGCGGCAGGGCCCTTCCTCCTGGTCGCCCTGGTGGTAGGGGTGGGGGCTCAGTTGGCCCAGATCGGCTTTCTCTTTACGGCCAAGCCCTTGGCCCCCAAGCTGGAGCGGATCAACCCGGTGGCCGGCTTCCAGCGGATCTTCTCCCGCCGGAGCCTCTTTGAGCTGGCCAAGGCCCTGTTCAAGGTGGCGGTGGTCGGGGCGGTCGCCTACTGGGTTCTGTCGGGCACCATCCTGCAGCTGGTCGGGTTGATCCACGCCACCCCCGTGATCGCCCTCCAGCAGGTGGGCGGGGCGCTGGGACGCCTCCTTTGGACGACGGCCGGGGCGTGGCTCGTCATCGCAGCCTTCGACTACGCCTTCCAACGGAACCAGTACCTGACCCGGCTGCGGATGACGCCTTATGAGTTCAAGCAGGAGCAGCGGGAGACCGAGGGCGATCCCCACGTGCGCCAGCGGATCCGCCAGGAGCAGCGCCGGATCGCTGGCCGCCGGATGATCCAGGCGGTCCGGACCGCCGACGTGGTCATCACCAACCCCACCCACGTGGCGGTTGCCCTCAAGTACGAGATGGACCGGATGAACGCGCCCGTGGTGGTGGCCAAAGGCGCCGACTACCTGGCCCGGCGGATCATCGAGGAAGCCCGGGCCCACGGGGTTCGGGTGGTGGAGAACCCGCCCCTGGCCCGGGCGCTGTACGAGGCGTGCGATGTGGACCAGGAGATCCCCGAACGGCTCTACCGGGCCGTGGCCGAGGTCCTGGCCCTGGTCTGGCGCCTCAAGCACGGGCGGTGATGGGGCCAGCCTGAGGACCGGCCCCGAGGCCGGGAGCCCGGCTGCCCCTGAGGCTGGGAGAAGGCCCGCCCCGTGCGGGCGGGGGAAGAGGGGAAACGGCAGTGGCTGTGCAGACTCGGGAGATCTTCCATCGGCTCCTTCGCCAAAGCGACGTGGTGGTGATCCTGGGGATTCTCCTCATCGTGGTGATGATGGTCATCCCCATGCCTCCCGCGCTTTTGGACGTGCTCTTGGCGTTCAACATCAGCCTCAGCCTGATGACCCTCCTGGTCACCATGAACGTCAAGAACGCTTTGGAGTTCTCTGTCTTCCCCAGCCTGCTCTTGGTGGCCACCCTCTTCCGGCTGGCGCTCAACATCTCCTCGACCCGCCTCATCCTCCTCCACGGGTACGCGGGTCAGGTGATCCAGGCCTTCGGCCAGTTCGTGGTGGGCGGCAATTACGTCGTCGGCTTCATTATCTTCCTGATTCTGGTCATCATCCAGTTCATCGTCATCACCCGGGGCGCGGAACGGGTGGCCGAGGTGGCGGCTCGCTTCACCCTGGACGCCATGCCCGGCAAGCAAATGGCCATCGACGCCGACCTGAACGCCGGGCTCATCGATGAAAAACAAGCCCGGGAGCGGCGGGCCCAGATCCAGCGCGAGGCCGACTTCTACGGCGCCATGGACGGCGCCAGCAAGTTCGTCAAGGGCGACGCCATCGCCTCCATTATTGTGACCGTGATCAACATTCTGGGCGGCTTCGCGGTGGGGGTGGCCCAGCGGGGCCTCTCCCTGTCCGAGGCGCTCACCACCTACACCCTGCTCACGGTGGGCGATGGGCTGGTCACCCAGATTCCCGCCCTCCTCATGTCCTCGGCCACGGGCATGATCGTCACCCGGGCCGCGGCCAGCTCCAACCTGGGCCACCAGCTCACCAGCCAGATGGCCGCGGATCCCCAGGTGCTCCTGGTCTCCGGGGGAGCCTTGGCGGCCATGGGGATCCTCCCGGGGTTGCCCACCGCCCCCTTCCTGGCCTTGGGCGGTGTCTTGGGAGGGACGGGGTACCTCCTCAAGCGGCGCCACCGGGAGCTGGCCCTCCAGGAGCAGGTGGAGGCGGACCAGCGGGCCCAGGAGCAGCGGCGGGAGCCCGAGGATGTGGCCAGCCTGGTCCAGGTGGACCCCCTGGAGCTGGAGGTGGGCTACGGGCTGGTGCCCTTGGTGGACGCCAGCCAGTCGGGGGAGCTCCTGGACCGGATCGCCCTGATCCGCCGGCAGATGGCCCAGGAGTTGGGCCTCCTGGTCCCGTCGGTCCGGATCCGGGACAACCTGGCCCTGGAGCCCTCCCAGTACCGGATCAAGATCAAGGGGATCCCCGTGGGCGAGGGCGAGCTCCGGCTGGGCGAGTTTCTGGCCATGGCCGCGGGCGAGGTGAGCGAGACCATCGAGGGGATTCCCACCAAGGAGCCGGCCTTCGGGCTGCCTGCTCTGTGGATCCCCGCCTCCCGCAGGGAGGAGGCGGAGGCGGCAGGCTACACCGTCGTCGATCCTACCTCGGTGGTGGCCACCCATTTGTCGGAGGTCATCCGCTCGTACGCCCACGAGCTCTTGGGCCGGCAGGAGGTCCGGCGGCTCTTGGACCAGCTGAAGCGGGAGTACCCGGCGGTGGTGGAGGAGCTGGTCCCCCAGGTGGTGACGGTGGGCGAGGTCCAGCGGGTGCTCCAGAACCTGCTCCGGGAGGGGGTGGCCATCCGGGATCTGGTGACCATCCTGGAGACCATGGGGGACGGCGCCACCACCTCCAAGAACATCGAGTACCTGACCGCCCTGGTCCGGGAAGCGCTGGCCCGGCAGATCTCCGCCGCCTACCAGGGGAGCGATGGGGCGCTGCCCATCATCACCCTGGAGCCCCGCCTGGAACAACAGCTGACCGAGGCGCTCCAGCAGAACGAGCGGGGCAGCGTCCTCACCCTGGAGCCCCAAGCGGGCCAGCGGTTGATGGAGCGGATCGCCGGATGGGTGGAGAAGGCGGCGGTCAAGGGAGAGCGGGCGGTCTTGGTCTGCTCACCCCACCTGCGGTTTGCCTTGCGGCGGTTCATTGAGCGGAGCCTGCCCCACCTGCCAGTGCTCTCCTACAACGAGATCAGCGCCGAAGTACGGGTTCACCCTGTGGGGATGGTGAGGGCCGATGAGGGTTAAGCGGTTTGTCGCACCGACCATGCAGGAGGCGGTGGAGCGGGTCCGGGCCGAGTTTGGGCCTGAGGCCATCATCCTCCAGACCCGCACCTACCGGCGGGGCCTCTTCGGTCTCTTCGGCCCCCGGCGGACCGAGGTCCTGGCGGCCGTCGACCAGCGAGCTCGGCGGGAGGCCACGTCGACCCAAGCCCCGCCTGCCCAGGCCGCCCCGCCGGCAGACCCGGCCAGCCCCTGGACGGCCAACCCCCTTCCGCCCGCGGCCGGTGGGCCTCCGCCGGCCAGCCCGCCGCCCGGGGCCTCGCCGGCGGTCCAGGAGCGGGCCGCGCTCCTGGGCCAGCAGACCTCCGCCCAGCCGGCCTTCCCGGCTGGTCCCACCACGTCCCCCCAGGGGCCGTGGGGCGTCCCGGCGGCGCCGGCGGGCTGGGCTGCCAACGGTCATGTGCAGGCGCCGGGCATGCCGGCCGCCGGTCCCGAGGAGGCAGCGCCCGCGGTCCGGGTGGAGGTTCGGGAGGCGGTGCCCCCGCCCGCCGGCGCCGATCCCAGCTGGCCTCCGGGCCTGGAGAAGGTGTACCAGCGCCTGGTCGATCGGGCGGTGGAGCCTCCCTTCGCCCGGCAGGTGGTGGACGGGCTGGTGCCGCTGGTGGCGCCGGGGGCTCAGCTTCCAGAGGAGCGGCTCTTCGAGCTGGCCCGGGATCACCTGGCGGGCCTCATCCCCGTCAGCCCCAGCTTGCGCCTGGGGGACGGGCCCCGCCGGGTGATGGTGCTGGTGGGCCCAACGGGGGTCGGGAAGACCACGTCCCTGGCCAAGCTCGCGGCCCACTACGGTTTGATGGCTGGCCACCCCGTGGGGCTGATCACCTTTGACACCTACCGGGTGGGGGCGGCCGAGCAGCTTCGAACCTACGCGGAGATCATCGGGCTGCCTATGGAGGTGGTCTACCACCCGGGTGAGTTGGAGGCGACCCTGAACCGGATGGCCGACCGCCAGCTGCTCCTGGTGGACACCGCCGGGCGGAGTCCTCAGGACCTGATGCGGCTCCAGGAGATGCGGGCCTACCTCCGGCTCCTGCCCGATCCGGAGGTCTATCTGGTGCTGAGCGCCACCGTCCGCTACGCCGACATGGTCCGGGCGGTGGAGCGCTTCGAGCCCTTGGGCTTCCGCCACCTGATCATCACCAAGGTGGACGAGACGACCGCCCCCGGCATGCTGCTCAACGCGGTGATGTTCACGGGCCGGCCCCTGGCCTACATCTCCACGGGCCAGGACGTGCCCGACGACTTCGAGGTGGCCGACCCCGACCGGGTCGCCGCCCAGCTGTTGGAGGAGAGCCATGAGTGACCAGGCCGAACGGCTCCGTCTCCTCGCCCGGCAGGTCGCGCAAGGCCGGCCCCTCCGGCGGGGCCAGGTGGTGACCATCACCTCCGGCAAGGGCGGCGTGGGCAAGAGCAGCCTGGCGGTCAATCTGGCCCTGGCCATGCAGCAGATGGGCCGGCGGGTGATGCTCTTCGACGCCGACTTGGGATTGGCCAACGTGGACGTCCTCCTGGGGCTGGCTCCCGCGGAAGGGCTGGTGGACGTCCTGCGGCGGGGGGCCGACCTGGAGCGGTGCCTGGTGACGGGCCCCCTGGGGTTGAAGGTGGCGGCGGGCGGCTCCGGCTTCTACGAGCTGGCCAACCCCAGCGAGCCGGAGTTGGACCGGCTCCTCCGGCAGCTGGCCCGGCTGGACGCCATGTTCGATGTGGTGATCATCGACACGGGCGCGGGCTTGAGCCGGACGGTGCTCAGCTTCGTTCTGGCTAGCTTGGAGACCATCCTGGTCACCACGCCCGAACCGACGGCCATCACCGACGCCTACGGCATGGCCAAGGTGATTCTCACCCGGCGGCCCGAGGGGCAGATCCACCTGGTGGTCAACCAGGCCCGCAACGGATCGGAGGCTCGGATGGTGGCCGAGCGGCTCAACATGGTCTGCCAGCGGTTTCTGGGGCATGAGCTGAAGTTTTTGGGCTACCTCCCCTTCGACCAGCACGTGCGGGAGGCGGTCCAGACCCAGCAGCCCTTCATCCTGGCCAAGCCCCACGCCCGGGTCTCCCGGATGGTGATGGCCATGGCTGAGGAGCTGCTGGGGACCCGGGCAAGCCCCATGGGGTTCTCGGGGCTGTTGGAGCGAATGGCGGGTGTGTTCCGCTAGGCGAGGGGAGAGCGGGAGCCGAGCGCGAGGGGAGTGGGAAGGAGGATCGGGTTGGACCCGCTGGAAGTCGGGATTGAGGTGGAGCTGAGGATCCCGGAAAGGCCCGGGGTCTACCGGGCCCGGGTGGAGGGGTGGTCCGAGGAGACGGTCCGCCTCACCTTGCCAACGACGGAAGACGGCCGGGTGGTCTCCCTGGATCCCGGCCAGGCAGTCCAGATGACCATCTACCGTCAAGCCCCGCCCAGAGGGAAGTTTGAGGCCATGGCCGAAGTGGTGGAGGGGCAGGGAGAGGCCTTCGGGTGGGTCACCCTCTCCCGGCCCGCCACCTGGAACCGGCAGGAGCTCCGGGAGTTTGTGCGGGTGCCCCTCACCCTGCAGGGGCAGGTGGAGCGCCAGGGCCTCGGTGGCTGGTCCAAACCGGTCACCGTCCAGATCTTGGATCTCTCCGGCGGCGGGCTTCTCCTCCATGTGCCGGCCTACCGGCCCTTGCCCCTGGGGGTGGGCCACCGGGTGCGGATCACCCTCCCCCTGCGCCACGAGGCGATCCAGGTTCGCGGGCAGGTGGTCCGGGCCATCGCCTGCGAGGACGGCTCGGCCCGGTACGCAGTGGAGTTCCAGGAGATCAGCGAGCGGGATCGGGACCGGATCATCGGTTTTGTCTTGCAAGAAGAGGTTCGGCAGCGGAAGCTCATCGACTAAGGCCTGGAGGGCTGCAGATGGCACGGCAGGCGCAGGTGAGGGCGGCAGACGTGGCCGATGTGTGGCAGCGGTTCAAGGAGAGCCAGGACCCCAAGCTGCGGGAAGAGCTCATCCTCCGCTATGCCTCCCTCGTGAAGTACGTGGCCGGCCGGATCGCCGTCGGGCTACCCAGGACCGTCGACTTCGACGACCTGTTGAGCTACGGCATCTTCGGGCTCATCGATGCGGTGGAGAAGTTCGACCCCCGGCGGGAGGTGAAGTTCGAGACCTACGCCATCGCCCGCATCCGGGGCGCCATCCTGGACGGCCTCCGCTCCACCGACTGGATTCCCCGATCGGTCCGGCAGAAGGCCCGCAAGCTTGAGGAGACCGTCGCCGCCTTGGAAGGCCGCCTGGGGCGTGCGGCCACCGATCAGGAGGTGGCCGACGCCCTCCACATCTCCCTGGAGGAGTACCACCAGCTCCTGTCCGATGTGCAGGCGACCACCGTCCTCTCCCTAGAGGAAGCGTGGAGCCAGCAGAACGAGGAGGACGGCCTCCGGGTCCGGGAGACGGTGGCCGACCCCACCAGCGAGGACCCGGAAGAGCGGCTGGCCCACCAGGAGCTCTTGGACGAGCTGGCCCAGGCCTTGGACCGTCTGCCCGAGCGGGAGCGGCTGGTGATCACCCTCTACTACTACGAAGGCCTCACCCTGAAAGAGATCGGCAAGGTGTTGGGGGTCTCCGAATCCCGCATCTCCCAGATCCACACCAAAGCCGTTATTCGCCTCAGAGCCCACCTGAGCTCCGTTTGAGGCGCCCCAGCCTTTGCTTGTCGTGCCAATCCGCGGTGTGGTATACTAACCGGCGGTGTATCACGCACGGCCCCGGACGTCGGTGGGGGTGCCCGCTCGGGTTCCACCGGCGGATGAGGGGGCCGGAGGCTGACAACCTGACGAGGAGGTGAGCGGGCCTGGCTATTGTGACGATGAAGCAACTCCTGGAGTCAGGAGTGCACTTTGGCCATCAGACCCGCCGCTGGAATCCCAAGATGAAGCCGTTCATCTTCACTGAGAGGAACGGCATCTACATTATCGACCTGCAGAAGACCGTCCGGATGGTGGAGCAGGCCTACGCGTTCGTGCGCGACACGGTCGCCGAGGGCGGGACGGTTCTTTTTGTGGGCACCAAGAAGCAGGCCCAGCAGACCATCAAGGAAGAGGCCGAGCGCTGCGGCATGTTCTACGTCAACCAGCGCTGGCTGGGTGGCACCCTCACCAACTACCAGACCATCCGGACGCGGATCGAACGGCTCCATCGCCTGGGGGAGATGGAGCAGGACGGCACCTTCGACCGCCTGCCCAAGAAGGAAGTTTTGAAGCTTCTCAAGGAGAAGGAGCGCCTGGAGCGGTACCTGGGCGGCATCAGCCAGATGTGGCGGCTGCCTGATATCGTCTTCGTGGTCGACCCCCGCAAGGAGCGGATCGCGGTCTCCGAGGCCCGGAAGATGGAGATCCCCATCGTGGCCATCGTGGATACCAACTGCGATCCCGACGAGATCGATTACGTCATCCCGGGGAACGACGACGCCATCCGGGCCATCCGCCTCCTGACGAGCCGCATGGCCGATGCGGTCCTGGAGGGCAAGGAGGGGCGGCAGGAGACGGAGGCGTCCGAGTCGCCCGAGGCTGAGGCGGCCGATGAGGCCGCGATGCCAGCCGAGGAAGAGGAGGAAGAAGAAGTCCTCGAGGTGTAGCGGAGGGGAGGGCTCCCGCCCTCCTCGCCTTTTCCCCAATCCCTGCGCGAGCCGCGCGCCAAGGAGTGGTCGCGAACATGGCAGAGGTTACGGCAGCGCTGGTCAAGGAGCTGCGCGAGCGGACCGGCGCGGGCATGATGGATTGTAAGAAGGCCCTTATGGAGGCCGACGGGAACCTGGAGCGGGCCATTGAGATCCTCCGGGAGAAGGGCCTGGCTCAGGCGGCCAAGCGGGCGGGCCGGGCGGCCACCGAGGGCCTGGTGGGCGCCTACATCCACGGGGACGGCCGCATTGGTGTCCTCATCGAGGTCAACTGCGAGACCGATTTCGTCGCCAAGACGGAGGAGTTCCAGAACCTGGTGAAGGATCTCGCCATGCACGTGGCCGCGGCCCGGCCCGATTGGGTCCGGCGGGACGAGGTGCCCCAGTCGGTCATCGAGGCCGAGCGCCGGGTGTATGAGGCGGCCGCCCGGAACGAGGGGAAGCCGGAGCACGTTCTGGACCGGATCGTGGAGGGCCGGCTGGAGAAGTTTTTCCAGGAGCGCTGCCTTATGGAGCAGCCCTTCGTGAAGGATCCGGACCGCCGGGTGGAGCAGGTGGTGCAGGAAGTGGCCGCCCGCCTTGGCGAAAACGTTACTGTGCGCCGCTTCGCGCGCTTCGAGCGGGGCGAGGGGCTCGAAGAGCCGGCGGCGGCCGAGGCCTGAAGGCGCGCGAAGCTCGGAGGGACCCGGCGGCAGGGGTGAGGATGTGGAGCAGCCAGAGTACCGCCGTATCGTGGTGAAGCTGAGCGGCGAGGCCCTTGCAGGCGAGGGCGGTTTCGGGATCGATCTCAATGTGGTCCGCCGGCTGGCCGGTGAGATCCTGGACGTCTGCCGGATGGGTGTCCAGGTGGCGGCGGTGGTGGGCGGTGGGAACATCTGGCGTGGAGCGACCGCCAGCCAGGCCGGCATCGACCGGAGCACTGCGGACCATATGGGCATGCTGGCGACGGTCATCAACGCGCTGGCCCTCCAGGCGGCCTTGGAGGCGGCCGGTGCCGAGACCCGGGTCCAGACCGCCATCGACATGCGTCAGGTGGCCGAGCCCTACATCCGCCGCCGGGCCATTCGTCACCTGGAGAAGGGCCGGGTGGTCATCCTCGCCGCGGGGACGGGGAATCCCTTCTTCTCCACCGATACGGCGGCGGCGCTCCGGGCTGCTGAGCTGGAGGCGGAGGTCATCCTCATGGCCAAGCGGGGGGTGGACGGCATCTACAGCGCCGACCCCCGGGTGGATCCGACGGCCCAGAAGTACGATGAGCTCCACTACCTGGACCTCCTCAACCAGGGCCTGGCCGTCATGGACTCGACCGCTGCCTCCCTCTGCATGGAGAACGGCATTCCCATCATCGTCTTCAACTTCGAGGCCCCGGGGGCCCTCCGGCGCATCTGTCTGGGCGAGAGAATCGGAACCTTCGTCGGAGGTGGGGCGCGTCATGAGTGAGGCTGAGATCCTCAGTGCCGCCGAAGAGCGGATGAAGAACGTCATCGAGTCGACCCGGCGCGACCTGGCCGCCATCCGGACCGGGCGGGCCAACCCGGCGCTCTTGGACCGGGTGCAGGTCGAGTACTACGGCACCCTCACCCCCTTGAAGCAGCTGGCGACCGTCTCCGCTCCCGAGCCCCGACTGCTCCTGATCCAGCCCTTCGACAAGAACGCGGTGAAGGCCATCGAACGGGCCATCCTCCAGTCCGATCTGGGCTTTACACCCACAACCGACGGCCATGTGGTTCGGATCACCGTCCCCGAGCTGACCGAGGAACGCCGGAAGGAGCTGGTCCGCCTGGCCCGGAAGACGGCGGAGGAGAAGCGGGTGGCCATCCGCAACCTTCGCCGGGAGGCCAACGAGCGGGTTCGGGCGGCCCAGAAGGATGGTGAGTTGAGCGAGGACGAGGCGCGTCGGCTCGAGGAGAAGATCCAGCAGCTGACGGATCGGTACGTGGGTGAAGTGGACCGCCTGCTGGAGGCCAAGGAGCGGGACATTCTCGAGGTTTGAGCATGGACGCGCCGGACGTGCTCGGGATGGCATGGGAGGAAGCAGAGGCTCTCTTAGAAGAGGCAGGGTGGAGCGCGGCCCCGGCGATCACGAGGCCGCCGGGAGCGCCCCCCTTGCCCGACGAACTCCTGCGGGTGATTCGGGTGCGGGCCCATCAGGCGGAGCGCCGGCTGGACGTGGTGCTGGCGCCCGAGCGGTTCCTGAGCGGGAAAGACTCCGGGGCACCCGGAGCAGGATGAGCGCGCCCAGCATGAACGGCCAGGCCCCCTCTTTGCCCAGGCACCTGGCCATCATCATGGATGGGAACGGGCGATGGGCCGTCCGTCGGGGCCTTTCCCGGCACGAAGGGCACGAGATGGGGATTGAGGCCCTCCGCCGGGTGGTTCGAGCCTGTGTGGCCCGGGGCATCCCCTACCTCACCGTCTACGCCTTCTCCACCGAGAACTGGGAACGGCCCGCCGATGAGGTGGCCGCGTTGATGCGGCTCCTGGACCGGGTCCTCATCGAAGAGGTAGACGAGCTGGCCGCGCAGGGGGTCCGGGTGCGGGTGTTGGGCCGCCGGAAGGGGCTCCCAGAGGACCTGGTCGCCCGGATCGAGCAGGCCTGCCAGAAGACCGCCGGGAACGACCGGCTCATCTTGAGTGTGGCCTGGAACTACGGCGGCCGGGCGGAGATCGTTGATGCGGCCCAGGCCATCGCCCGGGAGGCGGCCGCAGGACGCCTCGACCCAGAGGCCATCAATGAGACCCTGTTCGCGGAGTACCTGTACACCGCGGGCCTTCCCGATCCCGATCTGGTCATCCGAACGGGCGGAGAGTTTCGCATCAGCAACTTCCTCCTGTGGCAGGTGGCCTACGCGGAGTTCTGGGCCACCCCCGTGCTCTGGCCCGATTTCTCCGAAAGGGACCTGGACGAAGCCCTGGAGGCCTACCGGCATCGCTCCCGGCGGTTCGGGCGGGTGGAAGTGGGGCCCCAGCCGTGAAACGCTTGGGTGTGGCGCGGCAGCCGGAACGCCCCGCCGGGGGCGGTTTGAAGGCCCGGGTGGCGACGGCGGTGGTGGGGGCTCCGCTCTTGCTGGGGGCCCTCTGGCTGGGGGGGCTTCCCTGGCTGATCCTGGTGGCGGCGGTGGGCCTTCTGGGCGCGCCGGAGGTGGCCCGGCTCTACGGCCGGGGCGGGTGGCGAGCGCCGGGCGATGGGCTGATTTTGGCGGTCTTGTGGCCCATCGGCCTCGCATACCTTGCCGGTGAGGGGCTGGTCGATCTCCTCTGGCCCCAGGCGGGGGCCCTGCTTGCCGTTCCCCTCCTTTATGGTTTGGTGCGGGAACTCTTCCGGCCCCACCCCCAACTCCTCACCGCGGCTGCGGTCTTGGCCGTCACCCTGGTCTACTGGGGCGGGTTACTCGCCCACCTGATCCTCTTGCGGGCCCTGCCTCAGGGGCTGGCCTGGAGCTTGGTGCTGGTGGCGGGCACCTGGGGGGCCGACATCGCCGCCTACTTCATCGGGCGCCAGTGGGGGCGCCGCCGCCTGGCGCCCCACCTCAGCCCGGGGAAGACGGTGGAGGGGACGGTGGCCGGCCTCGTGGCCGGGCTGGCCAGCGCCGGGCTGGTGGGGTGGGGGGTGGGCCTGAAGGGCCCAGGGTTGCTCTGGGCTGGGGCTGCCATGGTGCTGGCCGTCCCTCTGGGTGATCTGATCGAATCGGGGTTCAAGCGCGAGGCGGGGGTGAAGGACTCGGGCAGCCTGCTGCCCGGTCATGGGGGCCTCCTGGACCGGTTCGACAGCCTGATCCTAGCCGGCGCCGTCCTCTACCACTGGGTCACCTGGCTGCAGGGAGGGCTCTAGCCGCCGCGCCGCTGGCCCCGGGAAGGCGGGCCCGTGGCGGTGCACCTGAGAAGCTGGGCTGGGTACGCTGGGGGAGCCGCCGCGGGGCTCCTCTTTCTCTACCTCCTCCCCCACATGGGGCCTCTACTGGTGGGTCTCCTTCTGGCCATTCTGGTGGACCGTCCCGTCACGGCCCTGGAGGCTCGGGGCGTGGGCCGGGGCCTGGCCGCCGCATTGGTTCTGGGGGGCGGCGCTCTGGCCCTGGTGTTGGTGGGCGTCGGGCTGGGAACGGCCCTTTATGCCGAAGTGCGCCAGTTGGCCAGCCTACTCCACCTAGCGCCCCACGCCGTGCCCTCCACCACCGGGGGCGGGGTTCTGGCGGAGGTGGGGTGGTTGGAGAGCCTCCCGCCGCTGGTCCAGGATCTGGCCCGGCGGGCGGTGGAGGCGGCCTACGGGGCGGTGGGGCGGTGGGTGGAAGGCGTCGTCCAGCTGGTGGCGGGCCTGCCGGCGTTGGTCTGGCCCCTGACCGTCAGCCTGCTGGTCGCCTACTTTGCCAGCCGGGACCGGCGGATGCTCGCGGAGGTGACGCTCCGCTTCCTGCCGGGGCGGTTGCGGCGCCGGGCCGCCCGGTTGCGGGGCCGCTTCCTTGGCCAGGTGGCCGCCTTTCTCCACGCCCAGGTGGTGGTGGTGGGCCTCTCGGCGCTCCTTTCCGCCATCGCGCTGGCCCTTCTGGGGTCTCCTTTCGCCGTGAGCTTGGGGCTTCTGGCCGGGCTTTTGGACATCATCCCCTTCTTGGGACCGGCGACGGTCTTCGGCGTGCTGGCAGGCGTGCGGGTGGTCCAGGGGGCGCTGGGCCCGGCCCTGGCCGCCGCCGCGTGCGGGCTGGCGGTGACGGCTGTCCGGCAGGTGGCGGAGACCCGGGTGGTGGCCGGCCGGACCCAGCTCCATCCCCTGACGGTGGTGGTCGCTATCTATCTGGGCGGCCGCCTGCTGGGGGCGGCGGGCTTCCTGGCCGGGCCGGTCATCGCCCTGGCGGCCAAAGCCCTTCTGGCCGAAGGGACGGGCCGCCTCTAGGCCAGGACGACCCCCGCCCTCGTGACACCGAGGCGGTTCCTCCACCCAGGATGGGGGGCGCATTGGTGGCGGCCAGGGGCTGTGCTATAATACCGCCAGGGGTGGAGGCATGTCCGTGACGCGGGTTGCCATCTTGGGAGCGACGGGGTCCATCGGCCAGCTGGCCCGGGACGTGGTCGCCAGTCACCCGGGCCGGTTCGAGCTGGTCGGGATGGCGGCCGGCACCCGCGTCGAGCCTCTGGCGGAAGCCGCCTCCCAGGAGGCCCCCTGGCTCCGCTTGAGGTGGCTGAACGTGGCCACCGCCGAGGCTCGGGAGCGCCTCGAGGCGCTCTTGCCTCCGGCGCAGAAGGCCGGCGTGGAGATCACCGTCGGTGAGGACGGGTTGGTCGCCATGGCCCAGGCGCCGGAGGTGGACCTGGTGGTGGTGGCGGTGGTGGGCTTTGCGGGCCTGGCTCCCACCCTGGCCGCCTTGCGGGCGGGGAAGCGGGTCGCCCTAGCCACCAAGGAGAGCCTGGTGGTGGCGGGCCACCTGGTGCGGGAGGCGTGGCGGGGCGGGAAGGGCGAGCTCTTCCCCGTGGACAGCGAGCACAGCGCTCTGTGGCAGCTTTTGGAGGGCGCGCGGCAGCGGCCCTCTCGTCTTTACCTGACCGCGTCGGGCGGCCCCTTCCGCACGGCCTCCCGGGAGGCGATGGCCCAGGCGACGGTGGAGGAGACCCTGCGGCATCCCACCTGGTCCATGGGACCCAAGATCACCGTCGATTCGGCCACCCTCATGAACAAGGGCTTCGAGGTGCTGGAGGCCGCCTGGCTCTTCGACATGGAGCTGGACCGGATCCATGTGGTGGTCCACCCCCAGAGCATCGTCCACGCCCTGGTGGCTTGGCCCGACGGTTCCCTCACCGCTCAGCTGGCCGTCCCCCACATGCGCCTTCCCGTGGAGCGGGCCATGCTGTACCCCGACGGGGCCGTCGAGTCGGTCCCGGCATTGGATCCCACTACCTTGGGCACCCTCCATTTTGAGCCCGTCGACCGGGCCCGTTTCCCCCTGTTGGATGCCGCCTATCACGCGGGCAAGCTGGGCGGCACCTATCCGGCCGTGCTCAACGCCGCCGACGAGATCGCAGTCCAGGCCTTCCTCGACGGCCGCATCCGCCTGGTGGACATCGAGCGGGTGGTCCACCAGGTGCTGGAACGCCATGAGAGCCACGACGCACCGGATCTGGAGACCATCCGGGAGGCAGACCGGTGGGCACGGCACGAGGCCGAGGACCTCTGCCAGGTCCTGGAAGGAAGGAGCAGGGTGCGATCATGATCACGCTGCAGTCGTTGGTGGCGTTCGTCCTGGTCTTCGGCGTCATCGTGCTCTTCCACGAGCTGGGCCACTACGGCACGGCCAAATTGTTGGGGATCGGCGTCCATGAGTTTTCCATCGGCTTTGGGCCGGGGGTGAGCCGCTCCTGGCGGGGCACCCGCTACTCCTTGCGGGTGATCCCTCTGGGAGGCTTCTGCCGGCTCTACGGGATGGAGCCCAACGAGGACGAGCGGATCGGCCTGCGGCCCGACGACCCCCGGAACTTCCACGCCCGGCCGGTCTGGCAGCGGATGGCGGTGATTGCGGCCGGGCCCGCCATGAACTTCCTCCAGGCTGTGATCATTCTGGCCCTGATCGCCACCGTCACCATTCCCGTCCAGGTGGTGGGCCTGGAGCCGGGAAGCCCGGCGGCGCAGGCCGGCTTCCAGCCGGGGGATGCCATCGTCGCCATCGAGGGCCAGACCGTCTACCGGACGGTGGAGGTGAACCGGCTCATCGCCGCCAGCGAAGGGGAGCCCATCGAGGTCACCGTGCGGCGGGACGGCCAGAATCTGGTCCTCACCGTCCAGCCTGAGCGCCAGCCCGATGGGGCCCTGCGCATCGGTGTTCAGATCATGGACGGGATGCGGGGCGTCCCCTGGTGGCAAGCCCTTCCTGAAGGGTTCCGCCAGACCTGGCAGATGACCCGGAGCCTGGTGACGGGGCTCCTGGGCATGATCGCCCAGCGGGTGCCTGTGGAGCTGTCGGGGCCGGTGGGGATCTTCCAGATCGTGGGCCAGTCGGCCCAGCAGGGCTGGTTCTCCCTGCTCCTTCTGGCGGCGGTCCTCAACGTCAACCTGGGCCTCCTCAACCTCCTGCCCATCCCCGTGCTGGATGGGGGCTGGCTCCTCTTCCTGGGGCTGGAGGGCCTGCGGGGCAAGCCCATCCCGCCCGAGCACCAGGGCTGGGCGACGGTGGTTGGGTTCGCCTTCCTCATGGCCCTCGTCCTCTTCGCCACCTACCAGGACATCCTCCGGATCCTCCTGGAGTGAGCAGCGGCCGCGGGGCGGGCCTTTCCAGCGCGCCTCGCAGGGTTTCCCCGAGGGTTGCCCGAAGGTAGGTGGCATTGGGCGGAGCTTCCCAGCCGCCCGATTCCATCGACCGGAGGCCGTTTCCTGGTGTCGTGTCGTTACGTCATTCCGTCCCCTGCTGAACGGAGCCTGGCCCGCCTGTGGGAGCGGGCGGGCCTCACTGGCCCTGTGCCCGCGGAGGTCGCCCGTTGCCGCATCCTCCAGGTGGAGGTGGACCCGGAGGCCCGCTCCTGGCGGCTTCTCATCGACGGAACCCTCCCCCCGGAGGTGCGGGAGGCGATGGAGACCCGCCTCACCCAGGCGGTGGACGGGGTGGCCCGCATCTCCCTGGAGGGTTCGGCCGGGGCGTCCAGCCCGGCCCAGGATGATCAGGATGAGGATCGGGCCCAAGAGGAGGCCAGCTCCTCAGGGACTCCCGAGGATGACGCGGCCTACGCCCGGTGGCTCCAGGAGCACTTCCGCCCGCCCGGCGAGGCGCGGGGGGATGAGCCCGCCCCAGGAGCGGGCGGGAATGGGGAAGGGCCCATCCGTTTCGGCCGGTCCCTCCCTCAGGATCCGGTCATCACGCCCCTCAAGGAGCTTCAGGAACCGGGGCCTGAGGTGGTGATCCAGGGTGAGATCCTCAACCTGGAGACCCGCCCAGTGCGGGCCAGGCGGAACGGGCAGGAGAACGGAGGCGCGAAGCTCGTCCAGTTCGACGTCACGGACCGGACCGACTCCATCCGGGTGAAGTTCTTCGACCGGGGGCGGGAAGACGGCGGGTCCGACATCGAGGCGGTCCTCAAGCCGGGCACTTGGGTCCGGGTGCGGGGGCTGCCCGTCCTGGACCGGTTCCGGGAGGAGCTGGTCGTGGAAGCCCGGGGCATCCAGGTGATCGACCCGCCCCGCCGGCTGGACACCGCGCCCGAAAAGCGGGTGGAGCTCCACCTGCACACCAAGATGAGCGCCCTCGATGGGCTTTCGCCCATCGACGAGGTGATCAAGCAGGCGGCCGAGTGGGGCCACCCGGCCGTGGCCATCACCGACCACGGGGTGGTCCAGGCCTTCCCTGAGGCCTACCAGGTGGCGAAGAAGTACGGCATCAAGCTGATCTACGGGATGGAGGGGTACCTCTGTGACGACCCCTCCCCCCGGAGCCCCACGTACCATATCATCATCCTGGCCCGGAACAAGCAGGGGCTCCGGAACCTGTACGAGCTGGTCTCCCTCTCCCACCTGAAGTACTTTTACCGGCGGCCCCGGATCCCCCGGGCCGAGCTCGTCCGGCTGCGGGAGGGGCTCATCCTGGGCTCGGCCTGCGAGGCGGGGGAGCTCTTCCGCGCCCTGGTCCGGGGAGCGTCGGAGGAGGAGCTCCTCGAGATCGCTTCCTTCTATGACTACCTAGAGATTCAGCCCCTGGCCAACAACCGGTTCATGATCGACCAGGGGATTGCCCGGGACGAGGAGGACCTGCGCGCCTTCAACCGCCGGATCGTGGCCCTAGCCGACCGCCTGGGCAAGCCGGTGGTGGCCACGGGCGACGTCCACTTCGTCCACCCCGAGGACCAGATCTTCCGGCAGATCATCCAGGCGGGCCAGGGCTACGAGGATGTGGAGAACCCCGCGCCCCTCTACTTCCGCCCCACCCAGGAGATGCTGGAGGAGTTCGCCTACCTGGGCGAGGAGCGGGCCTACGATGTGGTGGTCACCCAGCCCCGGCGCCTGGCGGAGACGGTGGAGGCGATGGCCCCCGTCCCCGAAGGGCTCCATGCGCCCGAGCTTCCCGGCGCCGCCGAGCGGATCACCGAGATGACCTACCGCCGGGCCAAGGAGCTTTACGGCGACCCCTTGCCCGACCTGGTCCGGGAACGGATCGAGCGGGAGCTGCGCTCCATCGTGGGGAACGGCTTCGCTTCGTTGTACCTGGCCGCGGCCCTCCTGGTGGAGCGCTCCTTGCGGGACGGGTACCTCGTCGGCTCCCGGGGCTCGGTGGGCTCCTCGTTGGTCGCCACCCTCTGCGGCATCACCGAGGTGAATCCGCTGCCACCCCACTACCTCTGCGCTCAGTGCCACTACGTGGAATTTTTCGACGACGGCTCCGTCGGGGCCGGGGTGGACCTGCCGCGCCGAGCCTGCCCCACGTGCGGCACCGAGCTTGGCCGGTTCGGATTTGACATCCCCTTTGAGACCTTCATGGGCTTTCACGGCGAGAAGGTGCCCGACATCGACCTCAACTTCTCGGGGGAGTACCAAGCCACCATCCACAAGGCGGCCGAGGAGATCTTCGGCTCCGAGCAGGTCTACCGGGCGGGCACCATCGCCACCCTGGCCGAGCGGACGGCCTACGGCTTTGTCCGCAAGTACCTGGATGAGAAGGGGGTCCCGGCCCGCAGCGCGGAGATCAACCGGCTGGTCCAGGGGTGCACGGGGGTGCGGCGGACCACGGGCCAGCACCCCGGCGGGTTGATGGTCCTCCCCAAGGGGCGGGAGATCTACGAGTTCACCCCCATTCAGTACCCGGCCAACGACCGGGAAGCCGGGGTGATCACCACCCACTTCGACTACCACGCCATCTCCGAGCAGCTGGTGAAGCTGGACCTTTTGGGCCACGACGATCCGACCATGCTCCGGATGCTGGAGGCGGAGACGGGGGTGCCCCCCCGCGCCATCCCCCTGGATGACCCGGCCACCATGGCCATCTTCTCGGGCGTGGAGAGCTTGGGGATCAAGGATCCGGAGCGGCTGGGCCTGCGGGTGGGGACCCTGGGCATCCCGGAGTTCGGGACCCGGTTTGTCCGCCAGATGCTGGAGGAGACCCGGCCCACCACCTTCAGCCAGCTGGTCCGCATCAGCGGCTTCTCCCACGGGACCAACGTCTGGACCAACAACGCGCAGGAGTTGATCCGCGCCGGCATCGCCGACCTGAACCAGGCCATCGCCACCCGGGACGACATCATGACCTACCTTATCCGGCAGGGCATGGAGCCGGAGCTGGCCTTCAACATCATGGAGAAGGTCCGCAAGGGCAAAGGGGTGTCGGAGGAAGAAGAGGCGGCCATGAAGGCGTGCGGGGTGCCCCAGTGGTACGTGGACTCCTGCCGGAAGATCAGCTACATGTTCCCCAAGGCCCACGCGGTGGCCTACGTCACCATGGCCTTCCGCATCGCCTACTATAAGGTTCACTACCCGGCCGCCTTCTACGCCGTCTACTTCTCCGTCCGGGCGGAGGAGTTCGACGCGGGCCTGGTGGTCCGGGGCGAGGAGGCCATCCGCCGGGAGATGCAGCGGCTGGACCAGAAGGGGGCCGACGCCACCGCCCGGGACCGGAATATGGTCACCATCCTGGAGGTGGTCCTGGAGGCCCTGGCCCGGGGCATCCGCTTCCGCCCGGTGGATCTGGACGCGTCCGATCCCTTGCGGTTCCGGATCGAGCCGGCGGACCCTGGGGAGGACGGGGTCAAGGCGTGGCTGCGGCCTCCCTTGATCGCCCTGCCGGGGGTGGGCCGGCAGGCGGCCCTGGCCATCGACGCCGCCCGGCAGGAGGGCCCCTTCGGCTCGGTGGAGAACCTCCAGGCCCGGAGCCGGGTGAGCCGGACGGTGGTGGATGTCCTCCGGGAGCACGGCGCCCTGGGCGACTTGCCTGAGAAGGACCAGTTGAGCCTCTTCTAGGTGGCTTCCCCTTGCAGGCCCCAGGGGGATGGGGTATACTGAAAGCGGCTTCGAGTCGTTGTCGTGAAAGAGTGGGCGAGCCCCACTCTTTCGTCCTGTCTGGACCTTTTTCGGCTACAAGGCTGTTGGGCGAAGGGACGGTGGAGAGGCCCGGCTATGAAGCGGGATGAGATTGAAGCCCAGGTGGAGGCACTGGCGGAGCCCATCGCCGACGCATGTGGTGTCGAGCTGGTGGATGTTGCCTACGTGACCGAGCAGGGTCGTCGCATTCTCCGGGTGAGCATCGACCGGGACGGCGGCGTCACCCTGGACGATTGCCAGCGGGTGAGCGAACTTCTCAGCGACGAGCTGGACCGGGTCGATCCCATTCCCGGCTCCTACAGCCTGGAGGTCTCGTCGCCCGGCCTGGAGCGCCCCCTGAAGAAGCCCCGGGAGTTTGAGCGCTTCCGGGGCCGGACGGTTCGGGTGAGGGCCTACGCTCCCATCAACGGCTCCCGCACGTGGGAGGGGCGCTTGCTCGGACTGATCGATGAGCATGTGGTCGTGGAGACGTCCCAGGGAGAGGTCCGGGTTCCCTTGGACACGGTGGCGAAGGCCCATCTGGTCCCGGAGTGGTGACCAGGAGGCAACAGGAGGTTTGTACGGGTCATGAACCTGGAGTTGGTGGGGGCCCTCAACGAGCTGGAGCAGGAGCGAGGCATCTCCAAGGAGATCCTGCTTTCGGCCATTGAGGCCGCGATCGTCTCCGCCTACAAGCGGAACTTCAGCAACGCGGACAACGTGCGGGTCGAGCTGGATGAGCGCACGGGCACCATCGCCGTCTTCGCCCAGAAGGAAGTGGTCGACGAGGTCGAGGACGACACCCTTCAGATCAGCCTGGAGGAGGCCCGGGAGCGGGACCCGGCCGTCAAGGTGGGGGACGTGGTCGATGTGGAGGTCACCCCCGAGGACTTCGGCCGCATCGCCGCCCAGACCGCCAAGCAGGTGGTCATCCAGCGGATCCGCGAGGCGGAGCGGGCCCTGATCTACGACGAGTTCTCCAACCGGGCGGAGGAGATCGTCACCGGGACCGTCCAGCGGATCGACCGCCGGAACGTCTTCGTCGACCTGGGCCGGGTGGAAGCCCTCCTGCCGCCCTCGGAGCAGATGCCGGGGGACAATTACTACCGGGGCCAGCGCCTCAAGTGCTACATCGCCGAGGTGCGCCAGACGCCCCGGGGCCCCCAGGTGATCCTCTCCCGCAGCCATCCGGGGCTCCTCAAGCGTCTTTTCGAGCTGGAGGTTCCCGAGATCCGGGACGGCGTGGTGGAGATCCGGGCCGCGGCCCGGGAGGCGGGGAAGCGCTCCAAGATCGCGGTCTGGAGCCGGGATGACCGGGTGGATCCCGTCGGGGCCTGCGTGGGCCCCCGGGGGATCCGGGTCCAGGCGGTGGTCCAGGAGCTGCGGGGCGAGAAGATTGACATCATCCAGTGGGATCCGGACCTGCGCCGTTTCGTCAAGAACGCCCTCAGCCCGGCCCGGGTGACGGACGTCTTCCTCAGCAAAGACGGGGAGACGGCCACGGTGGTGGTGCCGGAGCAGCAGCTTTCCCTGGCCATCGGCCGGGAGGGGCAGAACGCCCGCCTGGCCGCCAAGCTGACGGGGCTTCGGATCGACATCAAGAGCGAGGCGCAGATGGCTGAGATGATCTTCACCCGGGCCCAGGAGGAGCCCGAGGTGGAGCCCGTCGAGGCCGAAGGGCTGCCGGAGATGCTGGAGGCCGAGGCCGAACCGGTGGCGGACGAGCTGCTGGCGCCGGAGGTTGAGCCGGCAGCTGAGGTGGAGCTGGAGCCGGCCGGGGCGGTCGAGGACGAGGCCGAGGCGGAGGAGGCCGTGCCCTTCTTCGAGCTGGAGCTGGAGGAGCCCGAGCCTGAGCCGGAGGAGCCCAAGCGGGCCAAGCTGCCGGCGCGTAAGGTGAAGCGGGTGGTCCGGCAGGAGATCGAAGAGGCCATCGTGGACGAGGTGGTCGCGGAGGACGAGGAGCTGCCCTCCCTCTTCGGCAGTGACGACGAGGACGAGGAGGCGCCGGCGGACGTGGCCGAAGTGGAGTCGGGCCCCGTCTTCGTGTCCGGGCCCAAGGCCCCCGTCCAGGACGAACGGCTGGCCCGGCTGGCTCGGCTCTTCCAGGACCCGGATCTCGCGGCCAAGGAGGCGGCCGAACGCCAGGCCAAGCGGGAGCGGGAACGGGAGGAGCGGGAGCGGGAACGGGAGGCCAAGGCCAAGCGGGTGCTCAAGGACTTTTCCGAGCTCGCCAAGCTGCTCGAAGAGGAGTGAGGGGACGTGGCGCCGCGGCATGTGCCGCAGCGGACCTGTGTGGGGTGCCGGACGGTCCGGCCCAAGCGGGAGCTGGTCCGGGTGGTGCGGACGCCCGAGGGGACCGTGGAGCTCGATCCGACGGGGAAGCGGTCGGGGCGGGGGGCGTACCTGTGTCCGGATCTCAGCTGCTTGGAGGCTGCCGTCCAGGGGCGGCGGCTTGAGCGGGCCCTGCGTCATCCGGTCAGCAGGGAGGTCCTGGAGCAGGTGCGGAGTGCGCTGGAGGAGATTCCTTCGTGAGCGGGCAGGAGGTCGAGGGCGTCCTCCATCTCTTGGGGCTGGCCCGCCGGAGCGGGCGGCTGGTCTCAGGGGATCGGGCCGTGCTCGCCGCGTGCACGGCCGGGCAAGCCCGGCTCCTTCTCCTGGCGGAGGACGCCTCGCCCAACACCCGCCGGCGTTTCGAAACGGCGGCTGAACGAGCTGGGATCCCCCTCCGGTACCTAGCCGACCGGATCCGGCTCGGGGAAGCCTTGGGCCAGAGCCCTCGCGCGGTGGTCGCCCTCACCGACGCCGGCTTCGCCAACGCGGTGCTGGACCGACTCTCCCGCAGGCGGCGGGGGCGGGGGAGGACGGAGACCATTCAGGATAGGGGTCAGGAGTGATGGCATGAGTGGAATGCGTGTTTATGAGTTGGCTCGGGAGCTGGGCGTCGACAGCAAGGATCTGCTCTCTTTCCTGCGCGAGCGAGGGCTGGACCTGAAGAACCACATGAGCCTGGTCGACGAGAAGGCCGCCGGTGAGGCCCGCCGGCGCTTCAGCCCGTCGAGCCGGCCGGCTCAGGCCAAGGCGGAGCAGCCGGCCCGGAGCAAGGCGGCCGCCCGGGCGGCGGGCGGGGCCAACGCCAGCCGAGCTGGGGCGGGTTCCAGCCAAAGCGGGGCGAGGAACAGCCAAGGGGCGTCGGGCAGCACAGGCGGTGCCCGGGGCAGCCGGGGCGGCCTAACGGGCGATCGGAAGGGATCCCGTTCGGGCCGGCGGCAGGCCCGCCGGGGCGGCCGGGGCCGGAGCGAGGCGCAAGAGCCCGCCCGCCAGCGGCCTGAGCGGATCGTGCTGCCGGAGAAGATCACCGTCGCCGAGCTGGCCGAAATGCTGGCCATCCCGGCGGTGGCCCTTATCAAGAGCCTGATGAAGGCTGGGATCATGGCCGCCATCAACCAGTCCATCGATTTTGAGACGGCGGCCCAGGTGGCTAAGAGCCTGGGCGTGGCCGTGGAGCGGCCCCAGCGCCCGACGGCCGATGGGCGGCTCCTGGAGGACGAGGATGAAGCCGACCTGGTCCCCCGCCCGCCGGTGGTGACGGTGATGGGCCACGTGGACCACGGAAAGACCACCCTCCTGGACACCATCCGCCAGACCCGGGTGGTGGAGCGGGAGGCGGGCGGCATCACCCAGCACATCGGCGCCTACCAGGTCACCGTCGGCGACCGGAAGATCACCTTCTTGGATACGCCCGGCCACGAGGCCTTCACCTCCATGCGGGCCCGGGGCGCCCAGGTGACGGACGTGGCCGTCCTGGTGGTGGCCGCGGACGACGGCGTCATGCCCCAGACCCTGGAGGCCATCAGCCATGCCCAGGCGGCCGAGGTGCCCATCGTGGTCGCCATCAATAAGATGGACCGGTCTGGCGCCGACCCCGAACGGGTGAAGCAGCAGCTGGCCGAGCATGGTCTGGTGCCCGATGAATGGGGCGGCGATACGGTCTGCGTGCCCATCTCCGCCCTGAAGGGTGAGGGCATCGATGAGCTGCTGGAAATGATCCTCCTTGTCGCCGACATGCGGGAGTTGAAGGCCAACCCCAACCGGCCGGCCTCGGGCGTCATCGTGGAGGCCCGTCTGGACCGGGGGCGGGGGCCGGTGGCCACCGTGCTGGTGCAGAACGGCACCCTGCGCCTGGGCGATGTGGTGGTGGCCGGCCCGGTGGCGGGCAAGGTCCGGGCCATGCTCAACGAGTGGGGCGAGCCCATGGAGGAGGCGGGCCCGGCCACACCCGTGGAGGTCCTGGGCTTCCAGGATGTGCCGGAGGCGGGAGACCTCCTGGAGGTGGTGGCCGACGAGCGGGAGGCCCGCCAGCGGGCCGAGGCCATCGCGGCCGAGCGGCAGCTGCCTGAAGCCAAGGGCGGCGTCGTCACCTTGAGCCAGCTGGCCACCCGGGGCCAGGCCGAGGTGAAGGAGCTGAACCTGGTGCTGAAGGCTGACGTCCAGGGGACCTTGGAGGCCGTCCGCCAGTCCCTGGAGCGCCTGAGCACTGATGAGGTCCGGGTCAACGTGATCCACGGGGCCGTCGGGGGGATCTCCGAGACAGACGTCACCCTGGCCCAGGCTTCGGAAGCGGTGGTCTTGGGCTTCAACGTCCGGCCCGACGGGGCGGCGCGCCGGGCCGCCGAGCGGGCGGGGGTGGAGATCCGGACCTACACCGTCATCTATCAGGCCATCGATGACGTAAAGGCGGCCCTGGAGGGCATGCTCGAACCGGAGATGGAGGAGCAGGTGGTGGGTGTGGCGGAAGTCCGCCAGATCTTCCACGTGCCCGGCGGCACCGTGGGGGGCTGCTACGTCACCGAAGGGGAGATCCGCCGGGGGGCCAAGGCCCGGCTCCTGCGGGACGGCGTGGTGGTCCACGACGGCGTCATCGCCTCCCTGCGCCGGTACAAGGATGACGTCCGGACCGTCAGCCAGGGGTACGAGTGCGGCGTGGGCTTTGAGAAGTTCCACGACCTGAAGGAAGGGGACGTCATCGAGGTCTACCAGGTCGTGGCCGTGCCCGCCCGCACCTGAGGACCATGGTGGTCGGGATTGCTGAGATCCGCCTGCTTCTCCCGGGACCTCGCTCCTTGAAGGAGAAGCGGCGGATCCTCCGGAGCCTGCTCGATCGCCTCCGGGCCCGGTACCCGGTGGCCGTCGCCGAGGTGGGCGACCAGGACCTGTGGAACCGGGCCACGGTGG
>NZ_VSCV01000091.1:0-1511 GCF_047459355.1 Limnochorda sp.
GGTGATCGGCCTATCGGGTGATGTGGACAACCTGGACCCGGCCGTCACCATGACCCTGGAGAGGATCGAGGCCGTAGGCCCCTGGACCGTTCAGTTCACCTCGAGCCAGCCCTTTGCGCCCTTCCTTTTCACCCTGGCCAAAGCCTCTCGGTGGCGGGCGTCTCCGTGCCCCTCTTCTGGCTGGGGGTGATGGCCCTGGTCTTCTTCTACGGGAGGCTGGGGTGGCTGCCCGGCGGGGGGCGGCTCTCCCCCTACGGGCTGCCGCCCCGGAGCGTCACGGGCTTTCTCATCCTGGATGCGCTGCTGGCTGGGGAGTGGGGGGTGGCGGCCGACGCGCTGAAGCACCTGGCGTTGCCCGCCAGCTGCCTAGCCTTCGTCCATGTGGGCTTGGTGGCCCGGCAGGTCCGGGCCAGCCTCCTGGAGGTGCTGGCGCAAGAGTACATCCGGACGGCCCGGGCCTACGGTGTGCCGCCCCGGCGCCTCCTCTACCGCCATGCGCTCCGAAATGCCCTCATCCCCACGGTGACCGTGGTGGGGCTGGCCCTCGGGGATCTCCTGGCCGGCGCGGTGGTGACGGAGACCATCTTTGCCTGGCCGGGGATGGGGAGCTATGTGGTGGACTCCATCGCCTTCCTCGACTTTCCGGCCATCATGGGCTTCACTCTGGTGGTGGCCACGGGGTACACGGTGGTCAACCTGGTGGTGGATTTGGTGACGCTTCTCTTGGATCCGAGGATCCGGGCTATGGGGTAACCAGGGCGACCGAACGGAACAGGATACCGGCGCTCCTGGGCCGGCGGCCGAGCGGCGCGCCCAGGCCTGATGAGGGGGTCGCGGTGGGGGTGGGCGGGCGCTGGAGGCGCCTCGCCCGGCGGAACAGCCTGGCCGCCTTCGCGGGTGGGGTGGTGGCCGTCATGCTCCTCGCCTCCCTCCTCGCGCCTTGGCTGGCGCCGTACGATCCGAACGGGGTGGACCTCTCCCGGCGCCTTCAGCCACCCTCGGCGCGGCACCGGTTCGGCACCGATGAGGTGGGGCGGGACCTCTTCTCCCGGGTGCTCGACGGGGGCCGGCGTTCCATCGGGTCGGGCGTGGCGGTGGTGGCCATCGCCTTGGCCTTCGGGATGGTTCTGGGGGGGCCTCAGCGGGTGGTACGGGGGTCTCGTGGATCTGCTCCTCATGCGGGTGATGGACGTGATCCTGGCCTTCCCCGGCTTGGTGCTGGCCATGGCCGTGGCGGCCGCGCTGGGGCCGGGCCTGACGAGTACGGTGCTCGCCGTCGCCTTTGTCCGGATTCCCGTCTACGTGCGGCTGGTGCGGGCCCAGGTCCTCGCCTTGCGGGAGCGGGAGTTTGTGGAGGCGGCGGTCGCGCTGGGCGCGCCGGGCCGTCGGATTCTCAAAGATCACCTTCTCCCCAACAGCTTGGGGCCGGTGGTGGTTCAGGCCACGCTTGACGTGGGGAACGCCATACTCCTCACGGCCACCTTGAGCTTCCTGGGCTTGGGGGTGCGGGC
>NZ_VSCV01000092.1:0-1507 GCF_047459355.1 Limnochorda sp.
AGCTGGCCCGGCACCTGGCCGAAGCTGTCGCCCACTTCCGGACCACGTCGGAAGGGCAGCTCTTCACCTGAAGCTTCGGCACCGGACCCTGAATCGGCGGCGGGCGGTGGGGGACGATGCCGTGGGACGGCCCCCGCGCCCGCCACTTCTCGCTCCGCTGGCCGCCCTTTCAGGGGTCTCTGCTTCGGACCGCGAGGTGACGTCCAACCGACCTGGTCCCGGGCGGCCGGGGCGTCCTTTGGGAGACACACAAACGGCAGTCCCTTTCAGTTCTTCACCACAGGCCTACTTCCAGGCAGACCAGAGCTCCAGCAGCGTCAGCCCACATCGAAGCTCCCCCGTTCCAGGACCCGTCGAGAACCAAATGTCAGGGAATGGTCTGCTCTTGAAGAAGGGGTAGGTGCGTGGGGAAGGGGGAGCGATGGGTTTGGCGGTTGTCCGTTCGGAACGAGTTGGCGGCTCTCGTCTGAGAAGTATCAGCGTTCAGCTGGCCCTCGTCATGGCCCTGATGGCACTGGTGGTCGCGGGGATCACCGGGTACCTCCTCTTCTCGGTCTCCTCGGATGAACTGGCCAGGCAGAGCGCTGAGGCGCTGGTGACGGAGCTCCAGTTGCACGGGCACGTCCTAGACATGGAGCTGGCCGACAAGCACGATGCGGTGGCGGCGCTGGTCAACCGGCTCCGCCAGAGGATCGGCATGCTGACGGTGGACGATGTGACCACGTACGCGCCGGTCCTGCACAACGACATCATGACCAGCCGCGATTACCTGGAGGTGCGCGTCGCCAATCCCACCGGGTACGCGCAAACCCTCAGCCGGTTCGGCGTCTTCGGCGAGGCTGACCTCAGCAGGGAACCGGTCTTCCAGCAGGCCCTCGCGGGTCAAAGCGTTGTAGGTGCCTTCACCCAGTACGACACGGGCGATGGTTCGGTGTGGGCGGTGGAGCTGGCCCAACCGCTCATCGGCTCCGATAGGGGTGTCTTGGGCGTCCTCTCGGCCCTGGTTCCGGCCGAGGCTTTTGTGGAGCGGCTGGCCAGTTTCAGCCTCTTGGCTGAAGGGGAAAGCCTCCTGGTTCGCGGGGATGGCACGGTTCTCCTCCGGGACGGGCAGAGCTTCATCGGATCCCCCCGGCTCTGGGGTGAGGACACGCCGGCGGAGCTCCAGCGCCAGTACCAGGAGCTCCTGGCCGCCACCGAAGCGACCAGCCGCTTGGTGGAAACCCAGGAGGAGACCTACGTGGCGACGGTGGTACCGCTCCAGGGGGCGGACTGGCGGCTCGTGACCCTGGTGCCCGCCAGGGTCTTGACCGAACGCCTCATCCCGCTGCGGAACGCGGCGGTGCGGAACACGACCATCCTCATCCTCATTGCCGCGCTCATCGCCTTTGTCTTCGGCCGGGCCCTCACCCGGGGGGTAGTGGAGGTGACGGGGGCGATGCAGCGCTTCGCCGCCGGTGACCTCACCTACCGGGTCCAGGAGCGGGGGCGGAACGAGGTGGGCGAGCTG
>NZ_VSCV01000049.1:0-7349 GCF_047459355.1 Limnochorda sp.
CATCGACCAGCACGTCGGTGCTCATCCGGTGAAGCTCCTGGTTGTTCAGCGCGAAGTGCTTGAGGGAGACCCCAACCCCTTGGCTCTGGACGCCCTGGATCCAGGCGGCGGCCATTTTGCCGGCCAGGTAGGGGTCCTCGCTGAAGTACTCGAAGTTCCGGCCGCAGAGCGGGTTCCGCTTCATGTTCACCCCCGGCCCCAGGAGGACGTTGATGCCCTGCTGGACCGCTTCCTTGCCCAGGGCCTCCCCCATCTCCCGGACCAGGTCCAGATCCCAGGTGGACGCCACGGCGCTGGCCGTGGGGAAGCAGGTGGCCGGCTGGCTCGCGTGGATCCCCAGGTGATCGCCCTGCTCGGAGACCTGCTTCCGCAGGCCGTGGGGCCCGTCGGCCAGGAAGAGGGACGGGATGCCGTGCTGGGGCATGGCCTTGGTCGTCCAGGTGCTGGCCCCCGAACAGAGCTGGATCTTCTCCTCCAGGGTCATGCGCGCGATCCGGTCCTTGTGGCGAAGCACCCTGTCCCCTCCTTCCGGTGGTGGCTCCCACTCCATTCTTTCGCCCCGGGGGTCGGCTCCCCTGGGGACCAGCCCCGCCCGGAACCGAGTCCCCCGCCCGCCTGGATCCAGCCCGCGGCCGGTGACACCTGCCGTCAGGCCCAGCCCACAGCCGCCTCAATCCCACTGGAGGGTGGCCGCGCTCCGGTACTCGGTCACCCGGCTTTCGAAAAAGTTCTTCTCCTTGGAGAGGTCGATGGTCTCCGCCATCCAGGGGAAGGGGTTGGCCGAGCCGTACTGAGCGGGCAGCCCCAGCCGCTCCAGCCGGCGGTCGGCGATGGACTGGACGTACTCGCGGAACATGGGGGCGGTGAGGCCCATGACGCCCTGGGGCAGCACCTCCTCCGCGTACCGGACCTCCAGCTCCACCGCCCGGCGGATCGTCTCGATCACCCGCTGCTGGAAGGCGGGCGTCCACAGCTCGGGGTTCTCCGCCTTGATGCCGTTGATCAGGTCCACGCCGAAGGCGAGGTGGACCGTCTCGTCCCGCAGGATGTACTGGAACTGCTCACCGATGCCCGTCATCCGGTTCCGCCGGTGGAGGGAGAGGATCATGGCAAACCCTGAGTAGAAGAAGATCCCCTCCATGATGACGTAGTAGCCGATCAGGTTCTCGAGGAACGTCTGGGCGCCGGCCAGGGTGTCGGTGCGGAAGCCAGGGTCCAGGACCGCGGCTGTCAGCTCCATCTCGAAGGCGTCCTTGGCGTGGATGACGGGAATCTCCCGGTACATGTTGAAGACCTCCCGCTCATCCAGCCCCAAGCTCTCCACGATGTAGTGGAAGGCGTGGGTGTGGACCGCCTCCTCAAAGGCCTGGCGGAGCAGGTACTGGCGGCACTCGGCGTTGGTCACGTGGCGGAAGATGGCCAGGATGATGTTGTTGGCCACCAGGCTCTCCGCGGTGGAGAAGAAGCCCAGGTTGCGGAGGATCATGTGCCGCTCGGCCTCCGACAGGGCCCCGCTCCGCCAGAGCTCAATGTCCTGGGCCATGGGTACCTCGTTGGGCATCCAGTGGTTGGCGCAGCCCGTCAGGTAGTACTCCCAGGCCCACTGGTACTTGAGGGGCATCAGCTGGTTCACATCAACGGTCTCGCAGTTGATGAGACGCTTCTCCGAGGCGTCAAAGCGCCGACCCGGCACGAAGGGACGGTTCTCAGCGCCGCTCATCAGGCTTCACCCTCCCGGACCACCATGTTTCGATCACCCCACGGCGGCTCCGACCCGCCTCCATCCCTGAACCTTTACTGGCAGACCTCACAGCCGGCCCCCTCCTCCTCGGGACCGTCCGTCCCCGGGGCGACCCCCAGGCCTGCGGCGGGGCCCGGGGCGAGCTGGCTCGCCTCCCGCCGCCAGCGGGGCGCGCCCACCAGCCGGTGCTCCTGAATGGTCGACTTTTCCACCTGGGAGGCCCCCAAGGTCCGCAGGTAGTAGGTGGTCTTCAGCCCCTTCCGCCAGGCGAGCCGGTACATCTCGTCCAGCTTCCGGCCGCTGGGCTCGGCGAGGTAGAGGTTGAGGGACTGGCCCATGTCGATCCACTTCTGCCGCCGGGCGGCCGCCTCGATGAGCCAGCGGGGGTCAATCTCGAAGGCGGTCCGGAAACGCTCCTTCACCTCGGGCGGGATCCGCTCGATGGGCGCCAGGATGCCGTCGTAGAGGACCAGCGCCTCCACCATCTCTTCATCCCAGAGGCCCCGGGCCCGGAGCTCCTCCACCAGGTAGGGGTTGACCACGGCGAAATCACCCGAAAGGTTGGTCTTGGTGTAGAGGAGCCGGTAGTCGGGCTCAATGGACTGGGAGACGCCCAGGATGTTGGAGATGGTGGCGGTGGGCGCAATGGCGAGGACGTTGCTGTTCCGCATGCCGTACCGCCGGACCGCCTCCCGCACCGGCGTCCAGTCCAGCCGTCCGCCCCGCGGCACCTCCACAGGCACCCCCCGCTCCGCCTCCAGCCGCTCCAGGGTGTCCTGGGGCAAGAGCCCCTGGGACCAGGCGGAGCCGGCGTAACTTGGATACGGGCCCCGTTCCCGGGCCAGGTGGGCCGAGGCCAAGATGGCGTGGTAGGCGATGGTCTCCATGCTCTCGTCCGCGAAGGCCATGGCCGCCTCGGACCCATAGGGGATCTGCAGCTTGTGAAGCGCGTCCTGGAAGCCCATGATACCCAGGCCGATGGGGCGGTGGCGCAGGTTGGACCGGCGGGCCGCCTCGATGGGGTAGAAGTTGATGTCGATGACGTTGTCCAGCATCCGCACCGCCGTGGTCACTGTTTCCCGGAGAGCCTCCTCATCCAGCCGGCCCTCCCGGACGTGCCAGGCCAGGTTGATGGACCCCAGGTTGCAGACGGCCACCTCATCGGGGCTGGTGTTGAGAAGGATCTCGGTGCAAAGGTTGGAGCTGTGGATGACGCCGGCGTGGGCCTGGGTGTTCCGCAGGTTGGCCGCATCCTTGAAGGTGATCCAGGGGTGGCCCGTCTCGTAGAGCATCCCGAGCATCCGCCGCCAGAGCTCCCGGGCCTTCACCCGCTTGACGTGGGTGAGCTTACCCCGGTCGGCCATGGCCTCGTAGGCCAGGTAGCGCTCCTCGAAGGCCCGGCCGTAGAGGTCGTGGAGGTCGGGCACGTCGCTGGGGCTGAAGAGGGTCCACTCCCCGTCGGCCTCCACCCGCTTCATGAAGAGGTCGGGGATCCAGTGGGCGGTGTGCATGTCGTGGGTCCGCCGGCGCTCATCCCCCGTGTTCCGGCGGAGCTGCATGAAGTCTTCCAGGTCCAAGTGCCACGTCTCCAGGTAGGCGCAGACGGCCCCCCGCCGCTTGCCGCCCTGGTTGACGGCGATGGCCGTGTCGTTGGCCACCTTCAGAAAGGGGATCACCCCTTGGCTCCGGCCGTTGGTCCCCCGGATATGGCTCCCCAGGGCCCGTACGGGGGTCCAATCGTTGCCCAGGCCCCCGCTCCACTTGGAGAGCATGGCGTTGTTGTAGATCCCCATGAAGATGCTGTGGAGGTCGTCTTCGATGGTGGTGAGGAAGCAGGAGGACAGCTGCGGGTGGACGGTGCCGGCGTTGAAGAGGGTGGGGCTCGAGGGGCAGAAGCGGAAGGTGGACATCAGCTCGTAGAACTGGATGGCCCGGCGGGTGGGGTCATCCTCGTTGAGGGCCAGACCCATGGCCACCCGCATCCAGAAGAGCTGGGGCGTCTCCAGGCGGCGCTCGCCCTCATGGATGAAGTAGCGGTCGTAGAGGGTCTGGAGGCCCAGGTAGCTGAAGAGTTGGTCCCGCTCGGGGCGGAGGGCCCGGGCGAGCCGGTCCAGGTCGAAGCGGAGGAGGTCCGGGCTGACCCGCCCGATCCGGACCCCGTACTGGACGGCGTTCTGGAAGAGCGCCGGGTACCGGGCCCGCACCTCATCGAAGGCCAGGGGCTCCCCCCTCATCTCCAGACCCAACGCCTCGTGGTAGACGATGTCGAGGAGCAGGCGGGCGGCCACCCGGGCGTAGTTGGGCTCGCGCACGATGAGTGCCCGGGCAGCGTACACCTGGGCCCAGCGCTGCTCCCGGGGGGAGAGGCCGGGCAGCCCCGTGCCGGCCGCGGCCTGGGCCAGCGTCTCCAAGGAGACATGTTCAATCCCGGCCACGGCCCACGCCAGCTCCGGGGCCGGCGACGAAGCACCTCGGTGGACGGCAGACATGAAGAAAGCCTCCCTCTCGTGTGGCTGGCACCCGAGGGAAGGCAAGGCGGAAGAGCGGGAACGGGCGCCCCGTGGCCGGGAAGCAGGCCAACCCGCGGGCACGCCGCCAGCGTCCGGCAGGGCCACGAACGCCTCGCACGCCCTTGCTGCCTTACCCTCGAAGGCGCAAGGTGAACCTCGCCACTGGCGAGGGCAATCGGCAGGTCTTCGGACTTGCAGGCAGTGGCGCTTCCCGAAGGGCGCCGAACCTACTAGCCGTCGCTTCCCAGGCCTCTGGCGGCCCAGTGCCCATGACGGCGTTCGTTCCTGCTCACCGCTGCGGGGCAGTCCCGGATTCGCACCGGGTTCCCTCTTCGCCCGAGCCGGTCTGGGGGACCGGCCCAGGACCGATTGCAGGCCCAATATACAGTAGATGGTAATGGTTGTCAACCCTACACCTTGTGTTTTCCGTTCCCGCGGAGGCGGGCGCGCCTCCCGTCCGCCGGTCCTGCCCACCGGCGAGTCATCTCAGGGGCTCGTCCCCCGCGGATGGTCCAGGTCCTGCCCAGAGCTTGGAGCCGGCCCGCTCAGCCCTCCTCCAAGGGAACGCCGGGCCCAGGCTCCGCGACGAGCCCGTGCTTCAGCGCGTAGACCGCAGCCTGGGTCCGGTCCTGGAGCCCCAACTTGCTCAAGATGCTGCTTACGTGGGTCTTCACGGTGGTCTCGGTGATGGCCAGCGCCGCCCCGATCTCCTTGTTGCTCAGGCCCCGGGTGAGGAGGGTGAGCACCTCCAGCTCCCGGGGGGTGAGGGAGGAGGCGGCCGCGGCCGGGTGACCCGGCGGCTGGCCCACCTGGAGCATGAGTGCCTGGGCCACCCGGGGGTGGAGGCGGGCCTCGCCCCGGTGGACGGCCCGGATGGCCTCCACCAAGACGTCGGGAGCCACATCCTTCAAGAGGTAGCCGGCCGCGCCGGCCTGGATGGCGGGCACCACCCGATCCTGCTCCGCGAAGCTGGTGAGAACGATCACCTTGGTGCCGGGGGAGCGGCGCTGCACCTCCCGGGTGGCGGCCACCCCGTCCATCCCGGGCAGCACCAGGTCCATAAGGACCACGTCCGGCTGCAGGCGTTCCACCGCTTCCAGCGCGGTCTCGGCGTCCGTCGCTTCGCCCACCACCTGGATCTCTTCTTCCGTTTCGAGAAAGAAGCGCAGGCCCCGGAGGACCACCGCATGGTCATCGACCAGGAGGACCGTGATGGGCCGCCCGCTCCCTTGGGTCATGGCGCTTCACCTCCGCCCTCCGACGCCGCTGGGAGGGGGATGATGGCCCGCACTTCCGTGCCGCCTCCCCGCCGGCTCCGGACGGTCACATCGCCCCCCAGGGACTGGGCCCGCTCCCGCATGCCGATGAGGCCGAAACCGCCCGAAGCGCCGGCAGCCCGGGCCTGAAAGCCCACGCCCCGATCCCGCACCGTGAGGGTGACCATCTCCCGGTCCAGCCCGTACTCGACCTGCACCTGGTCCACACCCGCGTGGCGCCGCACGTTGTTCAGCGCCTCCTGCCCGATCCGCCAGAGGGCCTCCTCCACCGCCTGGGGCACGGCGCCTCCGCCCGTCACGGCAACCTCCACCGTGAGGCCCAGGCGGGCGCCGTACTGGGTCAGGGCGGTGATCAGGCCTTGTTCGAGGCCTTCAGGGCGGAGTTGCCAGATGAGGGAGCGCATGGCCTGCAAGGACTCCTGGGCCAGGGCCTGGATCTCCTCGAGGGCCCGGGCCGCCTCCTCAGGGTCCCGGTGGATCAGCTTGCGGGCGCCCTGGGCCAGCAGGTTCAGGGAGAAGAGGGACTGGGAGATGGAGTCGTGGAGATCCCGGGCCAGGCGGTTCCGCTCTTCGAGGCGGGCCTGGTCCCGCTGGGCCTGGAGGAGGCGGACGCGCGCGATGGCCGTGCCGATTTGGAGGGCGACGGACTCGAGCAAGGCCAGCTCTTGCGGGGAGAAGTGCCGCTTCTCTGGGTGGGCCACGTTGAGCAGGCCGAACCGGACGCTGCCGGAGGCGAGGGGCACCGTCGCATGGTGGCTGATCTGGTGGGTCTCGCCCCACTGGCGCCGGCGGGCCTCGTCCAGGCGCTTGCATTCCATGGTGTTGGCCGCCCGCTCCAGCCCGCCCCCCCAGTACGCATCGAGGCACCAACACCCGCCCCGGCTCATGGGGCGCTTCGCGTCCCGGCAGAGGGCGGGCGGGAGCCCGTGATCGGCGATGAGCCGGTAGGCCCGGGGGCCGGGCCCGGTGAGAAAGATCCAACCCGTGGTGAAGCCCAACGCCTCCAGCACCTTGGGGAGGACACCCTGGAGCATGGGCTCCAGGTCGGTGGCCTCGTTCAGGGTCTCCGCGATGGTCTTCAGGGCCAGAAGCTCCCGGGTCCGGGCCTCGTTCGCATCCATGCTGATCGTCCCCCGTCCGCCCACGCCAGAAGGCGAGCCCGCGCGACGCACCGAATGCACGGCTCACAGAATGAGGTGGACGTCGCCGAACTCATGCCACAGATAGCCCAGGGCCATCGCCTCCCCGTACGCCTGGAAGATCGCCGCCCGCTCCAGGAAGGCACAGAGCAGGGCCAGGTGGGAGGTGACGGGCGCGTGCAGCCCGGTGAGGAGCCCATCCACCACCTTCAGGTCATAGTCGGGGTGGACGAAGAGCTCGGTGAACCCCGTCGCCGGCTTCACCGCGCCCCCTTCGATGGCTGCGCTCTCCAGGGCCCGGACCACCGTGGTGCCCACCGCGATCACCCGGCCCCCGGCCGCCTTGGCGGCATGGATGGCCTGGACGGTCGCGTCAGGAACATCATACCATTCTGGATACGTCCCGTGGGCCTCCACCACCGGATGGACCAGCTCGTGGCTGGAGACGCCGGTATGCAGGGTGATTTGGGCGATGCCTACGCCCCGCGCCCGAAGGGAGCGAAGGACCCGGCAGGTGAAGGGCCGGGCGGCCGACGGCATCTCCGCCGAACCCTCCACCCGGGCGAAGAGGGTCTGGTAGAAGGCCAGGGGCCACTCCCCGTGGACGTAGGGGTAGCGGATGGGCGCGCCCACCCGCACAGCCGCCGCGTAGGGGTCGCCCTGTATCTGGGCCAGCCAGAGC
>NZ_VSCV01000093.1:0-1460 GCF_047459355.1 Limnochorda sp.
GAGCACCTTGACAACTGCACAGGGTAAGAAGCATCTTTGCGGCCAAGCAAGGTAAGGCCAGCGGTGGATGCCTAGGCGCCTTCGGGCCGATGAAGGACGGGGCCAGCACCGATATGCCCCGGGGAGCCGCAAGCAGGCGTTGATCCGGGGATGTCCGAATGGGGCAACCCGCCAGGGTGATGAGCCCTGGCAGCAAGGCTTCGGCCTTGCGGGGAACCGGGGGAAGTGAAACATCTCAGTACCCCGAGGAAAAGAAAGCAACCGCGATTCCCTAAGTAGCGGTGAGCGAACGGGGAAGAGCCTAAACCGCACGGGCGTGAGAGCCCACCGGCGTTGCCCGTGCGGGGTCGTGGGACAGTCTTGTCGGGCGGCGGTGGACGCCCGGGGGGAACGGCGAGCCGAGCTGAAGGGCCTGGAAAGGTCCGCCAGAGAGCGTGAAAGCCGCGTAAGCGAAGGCTCAAAGGGACCCTAAAGGCTGCTCCCGAGTACCACGGGACACGGGGAATCCCGTGGGAATCCGGGGGGACCACCCCCTAAGGCTAAATACCCGAGGCGACCGATAGTGCACCAGTACCGTGAGGGAAAGGTGAAAAGCACCCCGGGAGGGGAGTGAAAGAGAACCTGAAACCGCTGGCCGACAAGCAGTCGGAGGGGCAGTAAGCCCTGACGGCGTACTTTTTGCAGAACGGGCCGGCGAGTGGTCCTGAGGAGCGAGGTTAACCGGGGAAAGCCGGGGAGCCGGAGCGCAAGCGAGTCTGAAGAGGGCGTTGAGTTCCTCGGGGCCGACCCGAAGCTGGGTGAGCTACCCATGGCCAGGGTGAAACCGCGTTAATCCGCGGCGGAGGCCCGAACCACGTGGTCGTTGAAAAGGCCTGGGATGAGCTGTGGGTAGGGGTGAAAAGCCAATCGAACCCAGTGATAGCTGGTTCTCCCCGAAATCGCTTTAGGGCGAGCCTGGCCGAACGAGTTGCGGGGTAGCGCTCTGATGGGGGACGGGGCCGGAAAGGTTACCAACTCCCGTTAAACGACGAATCCGCAACCCGAACCGGCCGGAGTCAGACTGCGGGGGATAAGCTCCGTAGTCGAGAGGGAAACAGCCCAGACCGCCAGCTAAGGTCCCTAAGGACGGGCTTAGTGGGAAAGGTAGTGGGGTCGCGCAGACAGCCAGGAGGTTGGCTTGGAAGCAGCCATTCCTTTAAAGAGTGCGTAACAGCTCACTGGTCGAGTGACCCTGCGCCGAAAATGTAACGGGGCTCAAGCCCGTCACCGAAGCTGCGGATCTCCTCTTCAGAGGAGATGGTAGGGGAGCGTTCCGCTCACCGCTGAAGCCGAACCCGAAAGGGACGGTGGAGGGTGCGGAAGTGAGAATGCCGGCATGAGTAGCGAAAAGGCTGGTGAGAATCCAGCCCGCCGAAAGCCTAAGGTTTCCTGAGGAAGGTTCGTCCGCTCAGGGTTAGTCG
>NZ_VSCV01000094.1:0-1458 GCF_047459355.1 Limnochorda sp.
TATCGTATATGCTCCGCAGGAGGTGGCAGGTCATGCTCGGTCAGCAAAGACCGAAGGGCAGCATGTTTCAGATGGTGACCATCGAGGAGCTTGTGCCCAAAGACCATTTCCTGCGACAGCTGGATGCCGCGGTGGACTTTTCGTTCATTCGAGAGCGCGTTCGCCATTTGTACTGTGAAGATAACGGGCGGCCGTCCATCGATCCGGAGCTGGCGCTGCGCATGTTTGTTCTCAGCTACCTCTATGACATCTCCGAAAACCGGCTGTGTGAGGAAATCACCATGCATGCCGGTTATCGGTGGTTTTGCCGCCTCGACTTTCACGATCCCGTGCCTGATCGAACCACGTTGGTCAAAACCCGCCAACGATGGGGAAGAGCCGGCGTTTTCGCCGACGTGATGCGCCACGTCGTCCTGGCATGCGTCGAAGCCGGCCTGGTGTCGGCCGACGTCTTGGCAGTCGACGGGACGCTGGTCAAAGCCCGAGCGGCCACCAAAAGCTTGGAAGCGATCCAGCCCCCCATCTGCCTTGAGGAGTACCTCGCCAGAGTCAGGAAGCAGGACGAGGCGAACCACGACGGCGATGAGCCGCCCGGGGACAACCCGCCTGCGGCCACCGGTTCCGCCTCGCGCAAGCATCGGAAGGCAGGCGACCCCAACTTCCGCAACGAGACGTTCCGCAATGCGACGCATCGCTCGAAGACCGATCCGGACGCTCGGCTGTACGCCAAGGGATCGCACCAGGAAGCGAAACTTCGCTACATGGTTCACAACCTGATGGACGTTCGCTCGGGTGTGATCCTGGAAGCATGCGCCACACGCTGCTCGGGGACGGCGGAGCGCGAGGCGGCGCTGGAGATGGTACGTTCGGTGAAACGCATGGGGTTGGATCCTGGCTACCTGCTTGGAGACGGCAACTACACGGCCGGTGCGTTCCTTAGCGAACTGCTCGAGCTTGGCGTCGAGCCGCTGGTTCCCATCCAGGGCGAGATCGAACCTCTGCCCTGTTGGCAACGCCGGACGTTTGACCTCGATCGCAAGAGGAAACGTAAGGAGAGCGTGGAGGCGGCCAAGGCCCGCAACCATGCGCGGTTGCTTCGAGCCGATGCGATCTACGAACGACTGTATCCCCTTCGGAGCCGGCTGGAGCATGGCTTTGCCGAAGGGAAGGGATGCCATGGGCTGGACGAAGCTCGTGGGTACGGGCTGTTGGCCATGGACATTCAAGCGAAGATGACGGCGATCGTTCAAAACCTCAAACGCCTGGTGCGGTTCAAACCTCGACGACCCAGAGGCGGTGTGTTGGCGATGGCCGCATCAACGCAGATGAGGAGGGGATGGAACATGAATACTCGCCCTGGACGCATCTCTCATATCGTCCACCTCCTCCATTCGGTCGTTGCTGGGTTGTGCCCCGCTCTGGCGTCGACGAGTTAGCTAAGGGTTTCTCACAGCACTT
>NZ_VSCV01000095.1:0-1442 GCF_047459355.1 Limnochorda sp.
TCTGGTGCGGACCGCGTCGGGTCCTTATGTTTTGGAGGAGGCGTCGACACTGGATGAGTTGGAGGCGGCCGTGGCCCAAGGGGAGCTGGAGCGGCTCCTGGTCAGCCCGGCGGAGATGATGGCCCACCTGCCCGGCTTCCGAGTGGAAGACGAAACGACGATGAAGCGGCTGCAGCACGGAAGCGCGGTGGTCTTGGACGGCGCGCCCCGGGTGGAGCCGGAGCGGCCGAGCGAGCTTCCCCCGGAGCAGGAAGGTTTGGCCCGGGTGTTGGACAAGCGCGGCCAGCTGGTCTGCCTGGTCCGGCCCGAGCGGGTGCCGGCCAACGGCCGGCGCCGGTGGCGGCCGGTCCGGGTGCTGGTCCAGCCCGGCGGGGGTGAGGGCCGGTGATGGTCTGGCTCGATGAGGTGGAGCCTGGCGGCCCACCCTGGGGCGGCGTGGCCGCCCTGGGCAACTTTGATGGGGTGCACGTGGGGCATCAGGCCCTTCTTGCCCGGGCCCAGGCCCTGGCCGAGGCTTTGGGGGTGGAGGCCCTCGCCCTCACCTTCGAGCCCCATCCGGCCGCGGTCCTCAGGCCCCAGTCCCTCCCGGGACTCCTCACCCCCTTGGAGGAGAAGGTCCGCTGGCTCGAAAGCTACGGGGTCTCTCGGGTGGTGGTCGCCCGGTTCGACCGGGCCTTCGCCAGCCTCGAGCCCGAAGGGTTCCTGGAGCAGGTCTTGGCCGAACGCCTCGGCGTGCGGGGCGTGGTCGTGGGGGATGACTTCACCTTCGGCCACCAGGCCCGGGGGCGGGTGCCCCTCCTCCGGTCCTGGTCCCAGGCCCGGGGGATCGGGGCGGAGGTGATCCCCGCCGTCGGGCGGCAGGGCGAGCGGGTCTCCAGCAGCCGGATCCGCCAGGCCCTCCTGGCGGGGGCCTTCGATGAGGTGGTGGCCATGCTCGGGCACCCCTACGGGGTGGTGGGCCGGGTGGTGACCGGCCACGGGCGGGGGCGAACCTTGGGGTACCCCACGGCCAACCTGGAGCTGGACCCCCAGCAGCTCCCGCCGCCGGAAGGGGTCTACCTGGCGGAGGCGGTGGTGCTGGGGGCGGAGCCGGAACGGCCATGGCCCGCTCTGGCGGTCTACAGCCGCCGGCCCACCTTCGGCTCGGGGGAGCCGGCCTTTGAGGTCTTTCTCCTGGACTTTCGGGGGGACCTCTACAGCCAGAGGCTGCGGGTCCTGCTCATCCAGCGCCTGAGGGGCATTATCCGGTTCCCGGGTCCTGCCGAGCTGCAGGCGCAGATCGAGGAGGACTTCCAGCAAGCCCGGCGGTATTTCGGGTTGTGACACGTCTTTGCCGCGGGGCGGTGTTATGGTATAGTGACTGTCGGATAACGTGCGGACGTTCGGAGGAAGAGACGGCCGCCGGCCGGCGGATTACTGGCCAGGAGCGCACCCCGGCGAAG
>NZ_VSCV01000050.1:0-6955 GCF_047459355.1 Limnochorda sp.
AAAGCCCAATTCAAAAACCCTGAGCCCCAAGCCGTAGCTCCCATCGGGAAACTGGCGCACGTAGCCGAAGGCTTCGAGGGTGGTCAGGATGTTGCTCACCGTGCTCTTGGGCAGATCCAACCGCCGGGCCAAATCGGTGAGGCGCCACTGGGGCTCGCTCTCGGTGAAACAATCCAACAAGCTGAGGGCCTTGCCCAACGACTTGATGAACCCCGTCCCGCTCCGGAGAGGGCCCTCTCTTCTTCCTGGCCCACGCGCCATCCTGGCCACCCCGCCCAACTGTTCATCTATGTAGAACACTGTACCATTGCTACGAACCGATTCGCCCGCCCGGCAAGAATTCCTTCTCACACCAGCCGCCCGGGAGGCCCCGGCAGGTCACCTCCGGCAGGTCCGAGGGAAAGGCCCCTCAGCTGGCCGCCTCCCCCCGGAGGATGAGGGCCATGATCTCGTCGATGTGGGTCTGGGCGGTGACGCGGGTGCCCACGTTCCGGCCGTGCTTCAGGACCATGATCCGGTCGCTCACATCGAAGACCTCTTCGATCCGGTGGTTGATGATGATCACCGACACACCCTTGGCCTTCAGGGTCCGCACCATCCCCATCACCTGCTGGGCGGCCGCCTGGGAGAGGTTGGCGGTGGGCTCATCCATGATCAGCACCTGGGGGGAGGCGGCATACGCGCGGGCGATGGCGACCGCCTGCTTCCTGCCGCCCGAAAGGAGAGCCACGGGCTGGCGGAGGGACGGCATCTCGATACCCAGCTCATCCAAGACCGCCCGGGCGGCCGCGTCCATGGCCCGGCGGTTGACGACGAACCAGCCGGGCCACCGGCCAAGGAAGATGTTCTGGGCCACGTCCATGTTCTCAGCCAGGGCAAAGTCTTGATAGACCATGGCGATCCCCAGGTCCCTCGCCTCCCGGGGGCTGGCCAGCCGGACGGGCTCTCCTCGGAAGAAGATCTGGCCCCCATCGGGCTGGAGGGCGCCGGCCAGGATCTTCATGAGGGTCGACTTGCCGGCCGAATTGTCCCCCACCAGGCCCAACACTTCACCCGGAGCGAGGGTGAGATGGACGTCCTGGAGCGCCTGAACGGCCCCAAAGCGCTTGGAGATTCCCCGCATCTCCACCAAGGGCACCCTGTCGGGCACGGAAACACCTCCTGGAAGGTGGGGAGCGGCCGGGCCGCTCCCCACCGCACCCGCTACTTCCCGGCAAACTGGTCCACGTTGGCCGGGGTGACGATGTCCGAGCCGGTGTCGAGGACGGTGAAGTCCAGCTCCTCGCCCTGATGCAGCCGGTGGAGCGCGTGGATGGCCTGGTAGCCCATCGCGTAGGGCCGCTGGCTCACCTGGGCGGTGGAGTAGCCCTGGCGCAAGAGCTCCACCTGCTGCTCAAGCAGGTCGAAGGAGACGACGACGAAGGTGCCCTCCCGCACCCGGTCGGCCCAGGGGCCCAGGGCCTCCACGTAGGCCTGGGGCGCGAACTGGGGCCAGCCGCCCGACATGAAGATACCGTCCAGGTCCGGATGGGCCGTCCGCAGATCCTCAATCACCTGGATCCCCCGCTGGACGTCATCCTCGGTGGGGAAGGGCGAGCCCGGGATCTCCCGGTAGGCGTCGCCAAACTTGGCCAGGACACTCCGGAAGCCGTCGATCCGGTCGTTCAGGTTCTGGGCGCCCAGGCCGCCGGTGATGATGGCGTACGTCCCTTCGGGCAGGGCCCTGATGAAAGCCTCGCCTGCCGAGACCCCGGCGGCAAAGTTGTCCGTGCCGATAAAGGCGATCCGGGCCGCCCCGCCGGCCGTGTCCGAATCGAAGGTGACCACCGGGATCCCCGCCGCTCGGGCCCGTTCCACCACCGGGATGACACTCTGGGCATCGACGGGCGAGAGGGCGATACCGTCCACGCCCCGGAGGATCAGGTCCTCCAAAATGGCGATCTGCTGGGCGATGTCGTGGGTCTGGGGACCGACAAACTGCATCCGGACCCCCAGCTCCGCGGCCGCCGCCTTGGCGCCCTCCTCCACATCAATGAAGAAGGGGTTGTCCACCGACTTGGGCACCACCGCATAGGTCTGGGCCAGGGCCACCGGTGCCGCCACCACAAGGAGGGCCAAGAGGCCCGCCAAGACCATACCGTTCCGAGCACTCCTGAACATGCTCCATCCCTCCCGTTGCTCTGCTGCTCTCCCCCGGCGTCAAACGGCCAGCCGCAGAAGCCAGCTCAACCCAAGCCTACGTGGGCCGTCCGATCCAGAGCCGCAGCCGGTCCAACAGGACGGCCAGGATGATGGTTGCCCCGATCACCACCTCCTGCCAGAAGGCGGACACCCCAAGCAAGACCATGGCATTTCGGATGACCGCCACCATGGCCGCCCCCACCACCACAAAGGGGACCGACCCCCGGCCCCCGGCCAGGCTGATGCCGCCGATGACCGCGGCGGAGATCACCTCCAGCTCGTCCCCCTGGCCGTTGGTGGCGTTCCCCACCGAAAGCCGGGCCGCCAGCAGCACGCCCGTCATGGCCGCCAGCCCGGCGCTGATCATGAAGGTGGCCATGCGCACCCGGTCGACCTTGATCCCCGTCACCCGGGCCGCCTCGATGTTGCCCCCGATGGCGTACACGCTGTACCCGAATTGAGTGAAGCGCATCACCCACCAGCCGATGAGGACCACCACGGCCATGTAGATGACGGGATAGGGCACCGGCCCCAAGTACCCGCTGCCCAGGTTGACGAAGGCCTCCCAAGTGGGGCCCCGGCCCGAGATGGGCCGCCCCCGGCTGATGACCAGGGCCAGGCCCCCGGCGATGGAGAGCATGCCGAGGGTAGGGATGAGGGGTGTCATGCGCGCCTTGGTGACCAGAAAGCCGTTCACCCACCCCACGGCCAGGCCCGTGGCCACCGCGGCGGCCACCGCCGCCCAGAGGGGCCAACCCCAGACCAGGAGCTGGGCGACCACCACCCCGCTCAGGCTGATGACGGAGCCCACCGAGAGATCGATGCCCCCGTTGCCGGCCAGCATGACGATGGCCTGCCCCACCGCGGTGGCCGCGGTGAAAGAGAACGAGCGGGCCACGTTCATCAGGTTGGTGCTGGTGAGAAACCGGGGCGAGACGGCCGCCACGACCGCCACCAGGACGAAGAAGGCGATGGTGATGCCCAACTCATAAGAGTTGGGCAAGCCGCGCCGCCGGGACGCCTCCCGAGCCGGCTCGGCCTGGGCTGGGAACAGAGCCACGGATCCGATCCCCCTCATCCCGCGAACCATTCGTGTTGTGCATGTCTTCGCACGATTCGCTGTCAAGTCCTTCTTTCCGTCACCTAAAGAGTCCCAGATGGGCACCACGCCCCGCCGGCCGCCGCTCCCGCCCCTGTTCGCGCCCTGCCGACGGCCTCTACCGCCCAGGCCCGGTGCCCACGCCTTCAGCCCACAAAAGAGCCCGCCGGCGGCGCCGGCGGGCTCCCGGGGCTTGTGGCCCGATCCATGCGGAAGGCTTCACAAAGGCTCGCTCATCGGCCGCATCACCACTTCGATGATGCGGGCCTTCTCCGGCTGGGTGACGGCAAAGGCGACCGCCTCGGCCACGTCCTCCGCGTCCATCATCTCGGCCAGCTTGGGATCCCCGGGCGTGCGGCCCGTGCCCAAGGCGAAGTGGGTGTTGACCCCGCCGGGCGCGATGGTGGTCACCTTCACCCCCACGGGCCGCAGTTCATAATCCAGGGCCTGCGCGAAGCCCACCTGGGCGTGCTTGCTCGCACAGTAAACCGCCTCGTGGGGGAGCCCCTTCTTCCCCGCCACCGAGGCGACCACCACCAGGTGGCCCCGCCGGCGCTCCTTCAGGTAGGGCACCGCGTGCCGGGCGAAGAGGAAGGTGGAGCGCATGTTGGTCTCCATGATCCAGTCGTAGTCGCTCGCGCTGAAGCTCTCCAGCGGCCCGTACTTCCCCACCCCGGCGTTGATCACCAGGATGTCCAGGCTCCCCAGCTTGTCGATGGTCTCCTGGATGGCCCGGACCACGTCCTCCTCCTTCCGGCCGTCCCCGGGGACGACCAGGGCCCGGCCGCCGGCCGCCTCCACCTCCTGGGCCACCTGCTCCAGATCGGAGACGGTGCGGGCGAAGAGGGCCACCTGGGCCCCTTCCCGGGCCAGGCGGAGGGCGACCGCCCGCCCAATCCCCCGGCTGGCACCGGTGATCAAAGCGCTCTGACCCGTCAGGACCTGTTCCGTTCCAGCTGCCACCCCAGCTCAACCTCCTCGGGCATAGGGTCCGACGCGGCGCGGCCGCCGGCCCCCTGGGCGCGACGGCCCCCACCACCCAGAGGATTACGGCACCCGTTCGGGCAAGCCTCTTTTCACCGGCGAGCTCTGGAAAACTCAGGGCAGGTTTGGACCTTTCCGCCGCCGAAGAAGGGGCCCATCCTGACGGCCCGAGGGGGAGAGGGTATGCAGCACCGCATTGTGCAACCGGGGCCACTTCTGACGGCGCAGGGAACGCTGGCCCAGAGAGGTTACGCCACCGAACCGCTCCTCACCTACAACCGGGAGCAGATCCGGGTTGCCCCGTGGCGGATCAAGGAGTGGGATTTCTACCAGGTCTCCAACGACGCCTACTGCCTCCAACTCACCATCGGCCACGTCTCCTACGCGGGCGAGGTCTCCTTCCGGTTCTTCGAGTTCGCCACGGGCCGGCGGTATGATCTGGCCAAGATCCTCCTCCTGCCCTTCGACCGGATGAAGATGCCCCGCACCGCCGAACGGGGCGATCTGGCCTACCGGACCAGGGATCTGGTGATGGAGTTCCACGTCTTCGAAGGGGGCCGGCGGCTCATCTGCCGGACCAGCGGGCGGAGGCATCCCAAAATTGATGTGGACGTCCACCTCGCCCAGCCTGACCGGACCTCCATCGTCATGGCCACTCCTTTCGATGAGGATGAGCGTTTCTTCTACTACAACCAGAAGATCAACTGCATGCCCGCCCAAGGCCACGTGGAGATCGACGGCCAGCGGTACCTGTTCACGCCCGATTCGGCCTTTGGGCTGCTGGATTGGGGCCGGGGCGTCTGGCCTTTCAAGCACGAGTGGTACTGGGGCAACGGGAGCGGCTACATCGATGGGAAGCGCTTCGGGTTCAACATCGGCTTCGGGTTCGGCAACACCTCGGCGGCGACGGAGAACATCCTCTTCTACGACGGCACCGCCCACAAGCTGGGCCACGTCCACTTCGACCTGGCCGGCTCGGGGGGCTACATGGCCAAGAAGCGCTTCACCAGCGACGACGGCCGGTTTGAGATGGAGTTCACCCCCATCTACGACCGCTACACGGAGACCAAGCTCCTCTTCGTCCACACCCGGTGCCACCAAGTCTTCGGCCGGTTCACCGGCCGGGCGGTGTTGGACGACGGGCGGGTGCTGGAGGTGAAGGATCTGGTCGCCTTCGCGGAGCACGCGGTCAACCGGTGGTAACGTCGCCGGAGGCCCCATCCCGGGAGAGGCCCTCCTCGCCGGTCCCCTGGCACCGCTCCAGGTGAGCCCGGCCCCAGCGACAGAGCTCCATCAAGGCCGGGGAGAGACTCCGCCCGTACTCGGTGAGGGAGTAGGTGGTGCTCGGCGGGACCGACCGGTGGATCTCCCGGGCGACCAGGCCGTCCCGCTCTAGCTCCCGCAACTGCTGGATGAGCATCTTCTCGCTCACCCCCGGGATCAGCCGGCGGAGGACGCCGTAGCGGCGCGGCCTCTCCGCCAGATGCCACAGGATGATGAGTTTCCACTTGCCCCCAAGCACCCGCAGCGCGGCCTCGATGTGCTGAACCGAGGGCGGAAAGGCGCGAGCCCCCACAGACCGAACCCCCATACCAACAAAAAAGTAAGTACTGGTCTCCTTGTACGAATCATCCTATCCTACCTCCGACGTGGTTGCCAGGAGGAGGAAAGAAGAGATGATGATCCCACCTTCCAAGGTTGCCCTGGTCACCGGAGCCAACCGGGGCATCGGTTTCGAGATCGCCCGCCTTCTCGGCGAGCGGGGGATGGAGGTCCTCGTGGGGGCCCGGGATCCCGCCCGGGGTGAGGAGGCGGCCGCCCGGCTGCAAGCGTTGGGCATTGCCGCCACGCCCCTCCACCTCGACGTGACCGACGCCCAGACCATCGAAGCGGCCGCGCTCGCCATCGCGAGCCGCTATCAGAAGCTGGACGTCTTGGTGAACAACGGGGCCATCTCCATCGATGGCGGTCACCCACCGAGCGAGCTGCCCCTGGAGCGGCTTCGCACGACCTACGAGACCAATGTGTTCGGGGTGGTGGCCGTCATCCAGGCGATGCTCCCCCTCCTCCGGCGGTCCGAAGCGGGGCGCATCGTCAACATGTCGAGCGCCATGGGGACCTTCGGGGTCTGGAGCCACCCCTACATGGGCTTCGGCGCCGCCCCGCCGCTGGCGTACGGCACCTCCAAGGCCGCCCTTAACGCCATCACCGTCTTCTTCGCCCGGGAGCTGCGGGAGACGCCCATCAAGGTGAACGCTGCCGAGCCAGGCCCCGTCGCCACCGAGATGAACCCGGCCGGGACGCGGACCCCAGCCCAGGGGGCTCAGATCGCCGTCTATCTTGCCACCCTCCCCCCCGACGGGCCGACGGGCGGCTTCTTCTCCGAAACGGGTGTCGTCCCTTGGTAGGTCCCGCCCGGGGCTAGGGATGCCTGCCCCGGGCGGCCCTTCCCGTGCGAGGGCCGCTCCCCTGCCGCCGAAGCACGGGGATCCAGGGCATCCCGCAGGCCGTCGCCCAGGAGATTGAACCCCATGGCCGTGATCAGGATGGCGGCGCCCGGGAAGGTGGCGTACCACCACTGGTCGAGGAGGTAGGCCCGGCCGCTATTCACCATGGCCCCCCACTCGGCTGCCGGCGCCCGCACCCCCAAGCCCAGGAAGCTCAAGGTGGCCGTGAGGAGTATGGCGTTCC
>NZ_VSCV01000006.1:0-87972 GCF_047459355.1 Limnochorda sp.
ACAAAGAGTCCCTCACCCTGGATCATCAGGTCGGTCTCCACGCCGGTGGACTGGGGGTTGCCTGAGGTGAAGAGGGTGTCGATGCTCCCCACCTGCACCCCCAAGCCGACCTGCATGGGGTTGGTGCCGCCCCGGTTGTTCTGGGGCGCGCCGGCCCCCCGGAGGGTGTTGTAGAGGACGTCTTGGAAGGTGGCCCGGGCGGCCTTGAAGCCCACGGTGTTGACGTTGGCCACGTTGTTGCCGATGACGTCCATCCGCCGCTGGTGGCTCCGCAGGCCCGACACGCCTGCAAAGAGCGACTGCATCATGGCCCTTCAGAACCTCCTATCGGCCGGTCGCAGGACGGCGGCAGTCACCCGCCGTCAGGGCCCCCGCCTCCCCCCGGGAGGTCGGTCCAGCCACGCACGCGACCGGAATGGTGTTCATGTGATCACCGCGCTGTCGATGTTGGTGAAGACGCTCTGCTTCGCCTGGGTCCGATCCATCACCGTGATCACCGTCCGGTGCGGCACGCTCACCAGCAGGGCCAGCTCGTCCACCAGGATGAGGCTCTCCCGGGCGCCCTTCTCCGCCGCCCGGTCCACCGCCTGGCGGAGCCGCTCCATCCGGTCGGGCGTGAACACCAGGTTCCGGCTCTGGACCCGGCTCCGGGCATGGGCCGAGAACCGGATGCCCCACCGCTGCTCGTCCAGCGCCTGGGTGAAGAGCTCCTGGAAGCTCTCCTTCCCCCCAGTCTTAGGCTGGGACGGCGCTGGGGCCGGCCGCCCGACAGGGGTCGGCGGCTGCAGCGGGTGCACGGGACGGTGATAGATGCCCTCGGTCATGCCGTTACGTCCTTTCGTTCAGCCGCACCTCGGTGACGTTCAGCACCGGATGCTCCTCGGTCTGGCCGTCCACCAGGATCCGCAGGTAGGGGATCCCGTCCTTGACCAGGACGCCCTGGACCGTGCCCTCCAGGTACCCGCCCCGGTCAGGGTCGTAGACCTCCACCTCCCGGCCCAAGAGGCTGCTGGCCTGGGAGAGGAGCGCCATGCCCTCCTGCAGCGCGATGAGCTGCATGACGGCCACGTTCAGATTCTGCATCTGTTCCAAGGCGGAGAACTGGGCCAGCTGGGCGGCGAACTCCTCGTTCTTCACCGGCTCGGTGGGGTCCTGATACTGCAGCTGGGTGAGCAGCAGCTTCAGGAAGTCATCCTTTCCCATCACCTGCCGGGAAGCCTGGGTCACCTCACCCGTTGTCTGGGTCCCAGCGTAGGTGGTCGCGCTGATCTGCACCCTCCTCACCTCCTTCACTCCTGATGGGCCACCGGGGTCAGACCCGGATGTCGATCCGGCCCGTTCCCAGCCAGGGCGTCCAGGTCGGCGGAGCCACCTCAGCCCCCCCGGCCTCGACCGCCCCTCCCTCGAGCCCTCGGGCCCGGCCCTGGCCACGGCCCCGGTCGCCCAAGGGCTCCCGGCCCTCCCGGCCGTCCTCGCCCTGGAGGGCGACGCTCAGCTCCTCCACCTGGTACCCTTGGCCCACCAGGCTCTGCCTGAGCTCGGCCATGGCCCGGTCGAGCATGGCCTGGACCACGGGCCGTTCCACCACGAAGTGGGCCTTCACCCCATCGCCCCGGAGCTCCAGCCGGATCTTGAGGGAGCCCAGCTCCTTGGGCTCCAGCTCCAAGTGGAGCTCCTCCGATCCGGGGCTGCGGAGCTCGTGGAGCCGCTTGAGCACCAGGTCGTTCACCTGGGTCAAGGGCGTCGAGGCAGCCCCAGCCGCCGCCCGGGGCTCGCTGGCCGCGCTCGCCGCCTCCGAGAGGATCTCGGCGAAGGGGGCATCACCTGGGCTTCCCACCACGGCCGATCCCTGGGTGGTGGTCCCCGCCGGCGTCGGGTTGGCTCCTGGCTCTAAGTCGAAACCGGGCCCTGGCTCCGCCGGGTGTCCAGCCTCGGCCGTGGCCGGGCGGCCAGGAGCGGATGCCTCCTCCACACGGAAGCCCGTCGCCTCCAGGAGTTCCCTCAGGGAGCGACCGGCCTCCTCGGAGACGCCCTCACCCGCGCCGTGGGGAAGGTCCGCGGCGGACTGGCTGGAGCTCGCCCCTTGCCCTTGGAGCGCCTGGTGGGCGGTAGCTCCTGTCCGGTTGTCCAGGCCGGTTCCCTCCGCTCCCGGCCGGGGCGTGTTGGCTGCCTCCGTCCTGGTCCGGGGGGCCTGTCCGCTCGGGGCCGGCCTGCCGTGTGCGGCCCGGGCCTCCACCTGGGCGGCGAGCCCCTCCTCCAGACCGGGGTTCGGTCCCCGTCCGCCCCTGGAGCCATCGAGCCGGGTGACCCCTTCGCCTGCAGCCTCCAGGTCCGCCACCGGCAGGCCTTCCTCGGGCCCCGGTACGGACTGGCCTTCCAGGATGGTCGAGGGGGGCTGGGTCCCGTCCGTCACGGGAGCTTCGCCCAGCATCCCTTCCGGCCCGCCAGCGGGCTCGGACGGGGTGAGGCCTGCCAGCGCCGGATCGGCCGCCGCGGCAGGGGAACCGCTCAGCGGGACGGTTGCGGGCAGAAGACCCTCCAGCTCACCCGTCCCGGCTGACGACACCGCCCCCCCGCCGGGATGGCCCCCGACGCCCAGGGCCTCGGTCGAAGCAGGGGCTGCACCCGCGAGCAGGGCGGCACCGACCCCGGGCGGCAAACCCGCCTCAAGAGACGTCTCAGCCTCACGGGCCGGCATCTCCCCGTCCCCGTCAGGCTCATCACCGGGGGCCTGAGGCCCCTGGGCCCGGTCCGTGGCAGGCTCCCCCTTGGCCCCACTCCGCGGTTGGGATCCCTCCGTTCTAGGCGAACCACCCCGGCCCTTGGCCACCGGCTGGCCGGCTCGGTCCAGCTCCCGCAGTACGTCCTCGAATGAGCCTGCGCTCGCCCCCTGCCGGCCGCCGGCGCGCGGCCTGGTGGGGGTCTTCGTCGGGCTGGGCCGGGCCACCAGGTCGAGCACCACTGCCTCCATGGCCTCCACCTCCTTTCCTCGGGTGATGGGAGGCTCTGCCCCTTCCGGGTTAGAGCCCCACAAGGAGCCGGCTGAGCTGGGCCGCCCGTTCGGTCTCCATCTCAGCCAAAATGGCCGCGGCGTCCCGCTCGGACAGGGTCAGGAGCATCCGGGCTGCCTCCTCGGGGGGAAGCTCCGCCGCCAGCCGGGCCGCATCCCGGGGCCGCATGGCCCCGAAGATGGCGTACAGCCGCTCGCTCCTGGCCGCCTGCACCACCTGGGCCCCCAGCTGGGCCGCCTGGTCCTGGAGGGCTTCCTCCCGGCGGGCCAACTCCTGGGCCTGGCGCTCCAATGCCGCCGCCTCCTCGGCCAGCCTCGCCCGCTCGGCCTCCAGCACCTCCGCCTGCCGGGCCAGTTCCGCCTCCCACGCCGCCAGCTCCGCGGCCCGTTGCATGAAGGCCTCGCTCCGCTCCTCGCCCAGCCGGTAGGTGGCCACCTCATCCTCCAGGCCCGGAATCCGGGCGGCCAGCCGGAGGACCAAATCCCCGACGGGATAGACGTGGGTCTGCTCCAAGACCACACCCGTCACCACCAGGGCCACCAAGAGGATCGCGATCACCGTCGGCCAACGGAGTGGGAGTCTCACCCCATCGCCCCCTCAACCCATCCGACCGGGCTCTCCTCCGGCCCGGCCTCCCGCCCCCGCATCCGCTCCCGGGCGGCTCGAACCACGGCCAGCTCGTCCTGCTCCCGCTGCTCCTGGCGCTCCCGTTCCCGGATGTAGCGCATCCAGGCCTTCTCCCGGAGGCGCTCAAAGAGCCGCCGCTCTTGGGAGGCATGGACCAGCCGGTCCCGGGCCTCCTCGGCCACGCTCTCGGCCCGGCTGACCTCCTCCTGCTGGCGGGCCGCCTCCTCCCGGGTGCGGGCGGCGTACTGGGCCCACGCCTGCAAGGTGCTCCCGTCGATGACGCCACCGGGCAGCCGCTCCCCCAGGGCCCCCAGCTCGCTCTCCAGGAGGAGGAGCTCGGCCCGGGCCTGGTTCAGCCGGCGGTGGGCCTGCACCCACTGGTCGCGGGCCGCCTCTTCCTGCCACTGCTTCCACCGGTAGACCGTCTCCAGCCGAAAGGTGAACCGAGCCACGGGAGCACCTCCTTACGCTGCCAGGGCTTCCAGCCGGCGCAGGGTCTCCTCGAACTCGCTCCGCTCCTCCACTCCCTGGCGGAGGAAGGCATCGATCGCGTCCATCCGGGCGATGGCCGCGTCCACCTCGGGATTGCTGCCGTGGGCGTAGGCGCCCACCTGGATCAAGTCCTCCGCGTCCCGGTAGGCGGCGAGCAGCGACCGGATGCGGGAGGCGGCCCGCTGGTGGGCGGGGCTGGTCACATCCCGCATCACCCGGCTGACGCTGGCCAGCACGTCGATGGCCGGGTAGTGATCCCGCTCGGCCAGCCGCCGGGAAAGGACCACGTGGCCGTCCAAGATGCTCCGCACCGAGTCGGCGATGGGGTCCGTCATGTCATCGCCGTCGACCAGCACCGTGTAAAGGCCGGTGATGGTCCCCCGCTCGCCTGAGCCGCTCCGCTCCAAGAGCCTGGGAAGCTCGGCGAAGACCGACGGGGTGTACCCCTTGGTGGCGGGCGGCTCCCCGACGGCCAGCCCCACCTCCCGCTGGGCGGCGGCAAAGCGGGTGACCGAATCCATCAAGAGCAGCACGTCTTTCCCCTGATCCCGGAAGAACTCGGCGATGGCCGTCGCCAAATACGCCCCCTTGGTCCGGACCAGGGCCGGCTGGTCTGAGGTGGCCACCACCACCACCGAGCGGGCCAACCCTTCGGGCCCCAGGTCTTCCTCCAAGAAGTCCCGCACTTCCCGCCCCCGCTCGCCGATGAGGGCGATGACGTTCACATCGGCCGCCGTGTTCCGGGCGATCATCCCCAAGAGGGTGGACTTGCCCACCCCGGACCCGGCGAAGATCCCCAGCCGCTGCCCCCGGCCGCAGGTGATCAGCCCGTCGATGGCCCGGATGCCCAAGGGGAGGGGGGTGGTCACCCGCTGGCGGGAGAGCGGGTCCGGCGGGGTGCTGTGGACGGGGTAGCGCCCCTCCACCTGGAGGGGGCCCAGCCCGTCGATGGGGCGGCCTAAGCCGTCCAGCACCCGGCCCAAAAGCTTCCACCCCACGGGGGCGGTGAGCCCCCGGCGCTCGGCCACCACCGTGTTGCCGGGGCCGATGCCGTGCATCTCGCCCAGAGGCATGAGCAGGGTCTTCCGGTCCCGGAAGCCCACCACTTCCGCCAGGATGGGCGCCCGGTCCCCGGCCGGGTGAATGGTGCAAAGCTGGCCCAAGGTGGCCCGGGGGCCGGAGGATTCGATGGTGAGGCCCACCACCTGGCTCACCCAACCCCGCTGCCGGTACCCCTCCACCCGGGCCAGCCGGTCCAGGTACCGGTCCAGGTTGATGGCAACGGGGGGCTGCTCTGCCGCCATCGGTTGGGCCACGCCTGCCTCAGGCCTCACCCCGGAGCACCTCCATCAAGGCCTCGCCCACCTCACGGAACCGGCTTTCGATCCCGCTGTCGATGGCGCCGAACTCCGTCTCCACCAGGGCATCCCCGGGAGCGATCCGGTCGTCGCCCACGATGGCCAAGGTCCGGGTCCCCTCGAAGAGGCGCTTCCACGTCTCCTGGTGGGCCTCCACCTGGGGGAGATCATCGGGGTGGACCCGGATGCGGATCTCCCGCGCCCCCGAAACCTGGTTCAGGAGGTGGCGGACCGTCCGGACGGCCAGCTCGTGATCCTCCTCCTTCACCCTCCCGATCACCTTTTCGGCCACAGCCAGAGCCAGCTTGACCACATCCTCCTCGTGGAGGCGGAGGAGGTCCTCCCGTAGGCGGACCAGCTGCTCGGCCAGACGCTCCAGCCGGTCCACCACCGCCTGGGCCTGCTGGAGCCCCTCCTCCCGGCCACGCCGGAGCCCCTCCTGGTACCCCGCCTCCTCCGCCTCCCGGCGGGCTGCCTCCAGCCGCTCGGAGGCCCGGCGCTCCACCTCTTCCACCAGCTCCACCGCCCGCGCCCGGGCCCGCTCCATCAGGCGGCTCGCCTGGGCCTCGGCCACCTCCAGCACCCGGGCAGCGTCCACCAGGTAATCGGAGAGGGAGGCGGAGGCGCCGAGGTCTTCGGGCCTCGGTTCAGGTTGGGGCTGGGCGACCGTCTCCACCTGGGCCGCCTTGATGATCCTAGACAATCAGCTGATCCTCCCCACCCCGGGAGACCACGATCTCGCCCGCCTCTTCCAGCTGGCGTACCACGGCGACGATCCGCTGCTGGGCCTCCTCCACGTCCCGCAGGCGGACCGGACCCAGGTACTCCATCTCCTCCCGGAGCATCTCGCCGGCCCGCTTGGACATGTTGCGGAAGACCCGCTGGGAGACTTCCTCGCTGGCCGTCTTGAGGGCCAGGGCCCAGTCGGAGGACTGGACGTCCCGGATGACCCGCTGCATGGACCGGTCGTCCAGGAGGATGAGGTCCTCGAAGACGAACATCTTGCTCCGGATCTCCTCGGCCAGATCGGGGTCGCTCTGCTCCAAGGCCTCCAAGATCCGCTTCTCCGTGGAGCGGTCCACCCGGTTGAGCACAGCGACGGCCGCGTCGATGCCACCGGCCGCGGTCATCTCGTCGCCCACCAGGCCGGAGAGGCGCTCTTCCAGGGCGTGCTCGATCTCCCGCAAAACCTCGGGGCTGATCCGGTCCAGGGTGGCCAGCCGCTGGGCCACATCCACCTGCTGCTCAGGCGGCAGGGCTGACAGGATGGTCCCCGCCTGCTCGGGCGTCAGGTAGGCCATGATCACCGCGATGGTCTGGGGGTGTTCTTTGCGGATAAAGTCGAACAGCTGGGAGGGGTTGGCCCGGCGGGCGAAGTCGAAGGGCCGGACCCGCAAAGAAGCCGTCAGCCGCTCGATGACGATCCGGGCCCGCTCGGGGCCGAAGGCGTTCTCCAGCAGGGTCCGGGCGTACTCGATGCCGCCCCGGGAGATGTAATCCTGGGCCAGGGCCAGCTGGGCGAACTCCTGGATGACCTGGTCGCGGGTCTCCGCGTCCACGTTCCGGGTGTTGGCAATCTCGTAGGTGAGCTGCTCCACCTCGTCCTCTTCCAGGTGCTGGAAGAGCCGGGAGGAGTGCTCCTCGCCCATGGCGATGAGGAGGACCGCCGCCTTCTGCCGCCCGGTCAGGCGCCTGGCACCCGTGCTTGGCGTGGACACCGACATGGTCATTCCTCCGTCAGCCAGGAGCGCAGAAGCTCCACGAAGTTCTTGGGATTGCGCAGGGCCAGCTCCCGGATCCGCATGAGGGTCCGGTCCGCCTCCTCGGTGGTGAGGGCGGGCACCTCCTCCTCTTCCGCCTCCGCGGCGGCAGCCGCCTCAGCCTCCGCCTCCCGCACCCGCCGGCGGTAGAGGCTCCAGCCCACCAGACCGCCCACCACCGCTGCCAGGAGCACGCCCATCAGGATCAACCAGACCAGGGGCAGGGCCGGCTCGGCGGCCACCTGGACCACCTCAGGCCGGCTAAACTCGAAGGCCTGGACGGTGACCGTGTCGCCCCGGTTCAGGTCCGCACCCACCGCGGAGGCGACGGCTGCCTCGATGGCCGCCTGCTGGGCCGGGGTGAGGCTCCCGTCGACCCAGACGGCCACCGACAATCCCGTCACCCGCCCGGGCGGGACCGTCCGCTGGACCTGGCGCCGGCTGAACTCGTAGTTGGTGATGGTGTCGATCCGCTCGTAGCTGGAGGGGCCGGCCGTGGTGGCCACGTAGCCGGGCACGTTGGCCTCCACCCCGGCCACGCCGCCCGGCATCAGGCTCCCTTCACCCTCGTACCGCTCCTCCACCCGCTGCTCGCTCCGAATGCCCCCGCCCTGGACGGGGAGAAACTCATCGGCCACCTCTTCGGAGGAGGAGAAGTCCATTTGGGTCTTGACCCGGACGACGGCCCGGCCGTAGCCGAAGACCTGCTCCAGCATGGTCTGAACGCTGGCCTGGAGCTGCATCTCGTAGTTCCGCTGCAGCTCCAGATGGGTCATGGCCACCGCGTCCAGGGTGTTCTCCCGCACCATGTCCGACAGGGTGCGACCCCGGGTGTCCACCAGGGTGACGTTCTCGGTGGTGAGCCCTTCAACGCTGGCGGCGACCAAGTTGACAATGGCCCGGACCTGCTGCCGGTCCAGATCCTGGCCGGGCCGCAGATCCACCAAGACCGACGCGGTGGCGGGCCGTCGTTCGGAAACAAAGACAGACGGCTGGGGCTGAACGATGTGGACCCGGGCCTCCCGCACCGGCGCTAGGGCCTCAATGGTCCTGGCCAGCTCCCCCTGGAGGGCGAGCACGTACCGGACCCGGCGCTCGTACTCGGTCATGCCCAAGCTGTTTTGGTTGAGGAGCTCGTACCCCAGGGTGCCGCCCGAGGGGATCCCTTGGGCGGCCAGCTGGATCCGGGTCTGATAGACCACGTTCTCGGGCACCAGAATGGTCCGCCCGCCATCGGCCAGCTGGTAGGGGATGGCCTGTTCCTGGAGGACCTGGGCGACCTCCCCGGCCGCCCGGGGGCTCAGATCGGCGAAGAGGGGCACATAGGCAGGCTGGCTGGAGGCAAGGATCAGCCCGTAAATGAGGAGGGCAAGCACGACGACGGCAGCGCCCAGCACACCCCAACGGGCCGTGGGGCTCAGCCGCTCCCACGTCTGGGCCACCCGCTCACGGACGGCTTGCCATGGTGGTTGGGCGGAAAGCGCCGAACTGCTGGCCATGGACCCGGATCACCCTCCCGATACCTTGAACCCGGTTAGAGCTGCATCCGGGAGATCTCCTGATACGCTTCCAGGACCTTGTTCCGGAGGGCGACGGTCAGGTCCAGAGCGAGCTGGGCCTTGGCAGCCGCGATCATCACCTCATGGAGGCTCTCCGCCTCACCCCGGGCGAGCCGCTGGGCCTGCACCTCCGCCTCAATCTGCAGCTGGTTGACCGCCTCCAGCTGCTGGTAGAACAGCTCCTTGAAGCTCGCCGCCTTCCCGGCCGTCTCCCGCTCCTTCGGCAAAGAAGCGGGCGGCTGAAGCGTCACCGGTCGCGTCGCAAGCGAGACTCGATCGATCATGACCGCTCTCCCTCACCCATCCCCAAACCGGTCAGATCCCAGCAGAACTCGACGGAAGACGACACTTCCCTGGAGACCCGCACCTCGAGACGGCCCGGGCCTTACGCCCGGCCGATTTCAAGCGCCTTGGTGGCCATGCCCTTGGCAGCGTTGAAGGCCGTTACGTTGGCTTCGTAGGCTCGGGTGGCGGTGATCAGGTCCACCATCTCCGTGACGGGGTTGACGTTGGGGTAGGCCACATACCCTTCGGCGTCCGCATCCGGGTGATCCGGCTGGTAGACCAGGCGCGGCGGGTTGGGATCCTGGATGATCGCCTGAACCCGAACACCTCCACCCACCCGCTTCATGGGATGGCCCGCCGACCGGACCGCCTCGGGGACCAGCACCGCCATCAACCGGCGGTAGGGCCCGCCCTCAGGGGTCCGGGTGGTGTTGGCGTTGGCCAGGTTGGAGGCGATCAGATCCATCCGCAAGCGCTCAGCCGTCAATCCCGACGCGCTCACGTCCATGGCGCCAAAGAGGCTCATGATCACGCCCTCCCTTCCCGCACCGCGGTGCGGAGCCTCTGGTAGCCCCTGTTGAACTGCTCCACCAGCGCGTTGTAGAGGATTTGGGCTTGGGCCAGGCTGGCCATCTCCCGATCCAGATCCACGTTGTTCAGATCGTTGCGCATGGTGGTGGCCGTGTCGACCACGACCTGTGGGCTGCCGGGTGCGGTCGGTCGGGGCAGGTGCTGCGGGTGGGTGGTGCGGAGGGGCAGCCGGCGTTCAGCCTGGCGGAGGATGGCGGGGAAGGTCACATCCCGGCGCTTGTAGCCGGGCGTGTTGACGTTGGCGATGTTCTCCGCCACAACTCGCTGCTTGAGCAGCATCGTATCCATCCCCGCCCGGAGCAAGCGCTGGGTGACCTGCCAATCGCCTGCCACCGCAACCCCCTCCTTCTTCCGACACATCCCCACAGAAAGAAAGAGACCCAAGCCAGGGGCTTGGGCATGCGGAAGAACCCGCACGAATGGCAGCCCGGCGACCGTGAACCCAGGGGGTTCCGTAGGCCCGTGGCTTTGCGTCACTGCCTTTCGACAGTTTTGCCCCTGCATTCGTCACGGAAGGTATTCAGTTCACGATCTCGATGAGGGTCATTCGATGATTTCCCTGAATTTCCTCCTCGCGTCCAGAGAATCTTCACCCGGTGCCCCGCCTTCTGGAACCAAAGGTGAACCTCGAAGCCCTTACAAGATGTATCGGCTCAAATCCCGATCCTCCATAATGGGCGCGAGACGTTGGTGGACATAGGCCGCGTTGATCACCACCCGCTGGCCCGAAAGCTCGGGCGCGGCGAAGGAGAGCTCCTCCAGGACCCGTTCCATGATGGTGTGCAACCGGCGCGCGCCGATGTCCTCCGTGGCTTCGTTCACCTGACGGGCAAGGCGGGCGATGGCGTCGATGGCATCGTCGGTGAACTCCACGGTCACGCCCTCGGTGGCCAGAAGCTGGGTGTACTGGGTGATGAGGGCGTTCTCCGGCTCGGTGAGGATGCGGCGGAAGTCGTCCTCGGTGAGGGAGCGGAGCTCCACCCGGATGGGGAACCGCCCCTGCAGCTCTGGGATCAGGTCCGAAGGCTTGGAGACGTGGAAGGCACCCGCCGCGATGAAGAGGATGTGGTCTGTCCGCACAGGACCGTACTTCGTCATCACCGTGGAGCCTTCCACGATGGGCAGGATGTCCCGCTGGACGCCCTCCCGGGAGACGTCGGGACCGTGGCCTTGGCCAGAGGAGGCGATTTTGTCGATCTCGTCCAGGAAGATGATGCCGTTCTCCTCCGCCCGCCGGATCGCCTCCGCCTGGACCTCATCCATATCGATGAGCTTCTGAGCCTCTTCTTGGGCCAACACCTTCCGGGCCTCCCGGATGGGGAGCTTCCGGCGCCGGGTCCGGCGGGGGAGGAAGGGCCCCAGCATATCCTGGAGGTTGATGCCCATCTCCTCCACCCCGGCTCCGGTGAAGATCTCCAGGGTACGGGGAGTGGTGTCCTCCACTTCCACCTCCACCAGCTGGTCCTCCAGCTCCCCCCGGCGCAGCCGCTGCCGGAGCTCCTCCCGCTCAGCCCGGATGGTCGCCTCGTCCTCAGGCGGGTCGGGGGCCTGCTGGGGCCCCCCCATGCCAAAGAGGGCCTGCAGGGGGTGGAAGCCCCGGCCCCGGCCCCAGCGCCCGCCGGGCCCCGGCCGGAGGATCTCGAGGAGCCGCTCCTCGGCCAGCTCGTTGGCCCGGTCTTGGACCGCCTCCATCTTCTCCCCCTTCACCATGCGGATGGCGGTCTCCACCAGGTCCCGGACCATGGAGTCCACGTCCCGGCCCACATAGCCCACCTCGGTGAACTTGGTCGCCTCCACCTTGACAAAGGGGGCGCCGGCCAGCTTGGCCAGCCGCCGGGCGATCTCCGTCTTGCCCACCCCCGTCGGGCCGATCATGAGGATGTTCTTGGGGCTCACCTCATCCCGCAGCTCTTCCGGCAGCAGGCGGCGCCGGTAGCGGTTCCGCAGGGCGATGGCGACGGCCCGCTTGGCCTCCGTCTGCCCGATGATGTACTTGTCAAGCTCCTCCACCACCTGGCGAGGGGTCAGACCTTCAACCACGACCATCCCGTCCTTTCCAACGGCACCTTGAGCCAGGGGCAGTCGGGATCAGATCTCAGGGGGTAGGCCCCTTCTCGGGAAGCTCTTCGACGATGATCTGATCGTTGGTGTAGACACAGATACCTGAGGCGATGAGCAGGCTCTCCCGGGCGATCTCCGCGGCGGAGAGCTGGCTGTGGGCCAGAAGGGCCCGGGCCGCGGCCAGGGCGAAGGGACCGCCCGACCCCACCGCCGCCACCCCGTCGTCGGGCTCAATCACCTCGCCCGTCCCCGAGAGGATCAAGAGGTTGTTCAGGTCCATCACGATCAAGAGCGCGTCCAGGCGCCGGAGGGCCCGGTCGGTGCGCCACTCCTTGGCCAGCTCCACAGCCGCCCGGGGCAGGTTACCGTGGTACGCCTCGAGCCGGGTCTCGAACCGCTCGAAGAGGGCGAGGGCGTCGGCGACGGAGCCGGCGAAGCCGGCCAGCACCCGGCCGTGGTAGAGCCGGCGGACCTTCCGGGCTGTGCGCTTCATGATGGTCTGCTGGCCCAGGGTGACCTGGCCGTCGCCTGCCAGGGCCGCCCGTCCATCCCGCAAGACACCCACGATGGTGGTGCCATGGAGTGCTGCCGCTGCCACACGCCTCGCCTCCTTGCTCCTGGGGCCACGTGGTTGGGATCAGGCTTGGGCTTGGATGGCTTCCGCCTCTTTGGGGTCGGCGGCCGGCTGCCGGTGGCCGCACCCTTTGGTGGGGCAGACCCACTCGGCCTTCCGGCCTCGCCCGCCCTGGGCTTCCACCAGGAGGCTGCCGCACTTGGGGCAGCGAGCAGGGACAGGCTTCTGCCACATGACGAAGCGGCAGTCGGGGTAGTTGGAGCAGCCGTAGAAGGTCTTGCCCCGCCGGGACCGGCGCTTCACCAAGGGGTGCCCGCACTCGGGGCAGTCCACCCCGATCTTCTCCAAGAGGGGCCGGGTGTTCCGGCACTCGGGGAAGCCCGAACAGGCGAGGAAGCGACCGTAGCGGCCGTGCTTGATCACCATCTTACGCCCGCACTTGTCGCAGACCTCGTCCGTCTCCTCGTCGGCCACCTTCACCCGCTCGGCCGTCGCCTCCGCGTGGCGGAGCTGCTCCTGGAAGGGGTCGTAGAACTTCCGGACGAGGGAGACCCAGTCCTGCTTCCCCTCCTCCACCTCGTCCAAGGCCGCCTCCATGCGGGCGGTGAACTCCACATCGACAATGTTGGGAAAGTACTCCTTGAGGAGATCGACCACCACCCGCCCCAGCTCCGTGGGCCGGAACTTCCGGTCGACCAGCTCCACGTAGCCCCGCTTCTGGATGGTCTCCAAGATGGGCGCGTAGGTGCTGGGGCGGCCAATCCCCAGCTCCTCCAGGGCCTTCACCAGGGAAGCCTCGGTGTAGGCCGGGGGCGGCTGGGTGAAGTGCTGTTCTGGCTTCCGCTCCAACTGCTCCAGGAGCTGCCCCTCCACCAGCGGCGGCAGCATCTTGCTGGTCTCGGTCTCATCGGCCCGGTAGACCTGCAGGAAGCCAGGGAAGACAAGCCGGGAGCCCGTGGCCCGGAGCTCGTAAGGCCCCGCCGCCACCCGGACGCTCATGGTCTGGTAGCGGGCAGGGCTCATCTGGCTGGCTACGAACCGCTCCCAGATCAACCGGTAGAGCCGGAGCTGGTCCCGGCTCAGGTAGGGGGCGACCTTCTCCGGCGTCCGGTAGACCGAGGTGGGCCGGATCGCCTCGTGGGCCGCCTGGGCCCCCTTGCGGTTCTTGTACTGGGGCGGCCGGGCCGGGCGGAACTCAGGGCCGTAGGTCTCTTCAATAAAGGCCCGGGCCTCGGCCTGGGCTTGGGCGGCGATGTGGGTGGAGTCGGTCCGCATGTAGGTGATGAGCCCCATGTGTCCCTCGGGCCCCAGAGGCAATCCTTCGTACAGTTCCTGGGCCAGGCGCATGGTCTTGGAGGCCGAGAAGCGCAGGCGGTGGGAGGCATCCTGCTGGAGGGTGCTGGTGGTGTAGGGGGCGTACGGCGAGCGCCGCCGCTCCTTCTCCTCCACCGAGGCCACTCGGGCTTCCAGCCCGGCCAGCTCCTCCACCACCCGCTGGGCCTCCGCCTCGTTGGCCAGCTCCAGCTTCTTCCCATCCCGGCGCTCCACCCGGGCCACGAAGACCGCCGGGGGCCGGTCCTGCCCCGCTTCCCCTTCGGGGGCCGGCTCCGTCTGGCCGTTGACGGGCACCGGGCGGAAGGTGACGTCGACGGTCCAGTACTCTTCGGGCTCGAAGGCGTCGATCTCATCCTGCCGGTCGCAGATCAACCGGACCGCCACCGACTGGACCCGTCCCGCGCTCAGGCCCCGGCGGACCTTGTTCCAGAGGAGGGGGCTCAGCTGGTAGCCAACCACCCGGTCCAAGACCCGGCGGGCCTGCTGCGCGTCGACCAGGCGCTGGTCAATGCCTCGCGGGTTTTTCACCGCGTTCCGGACCGCCTCGGCCGTCACCTCATGGAAGACGATGCGCCGGACCCGTTCCTCATCGAGCCCCAGGGCGGTCATCAGGTGCCAGGAGATGGCCTCCCCTTCCCGGTCCGGGTCGGTGGCCAGGTAGACGGTCTCCGCCTTCTTGGCCGCCTCCCGCAGCTCCTGGAGCACCTTCCCCTTGCCCCGGATGGTGATGTAATGGGGTTCGAAGTTGTTCTCCACATCAACCCCGAACTGGCTCTTGGGCAGATCCCGGACATGGCCCATGGAGGCCTTCACCTGGTAGGAGCGCCCGAGGAACTTGCCGATGGTCCTCGCCTTGGCCGGCGACTCAACGATGACCAGTGACTTGGCCACACCGTCCCCTCCCTCAACTCGCCCTACATTATATTGGGGCCTCTCGGGGCTGTAAACCGAAGGGGCTTCCCGGGCCGCCTACCAGCCTCTCCGCCAGAACCGGCCGCCGACCCGGATGGCCAGACCCCGAAGCTCCAACAGGGTGAGGCCGGCCTGAACGGCGCCCAGCTCCGCGCCCGTTCGCCGGGCCAGCTCTTCCGCCGTCCGGGGCTCCCGGTCCAAGTGATGAAGGAGCCACCCCTGGGGATCGCCGGCCCCGGGACCATCGGGACCCAGCCCCGGGAGCGGGCTGGGCGCCGCCACCGGGCGCTGGGCCCGGACCGCCTCCACCAGCTCCTCCACCGTGGCAAGCAGCAGCGCGCCGTCCTGGATGAGCCGGTGACACCCCAGACTCTGGGGGCGTCCCAAGGGCCCGGGCACCGCGTAGACGGGCCGGCTCAGCTCATCGGCCAGACGGGCGGTGATGAGGGCGCCGCTCCGGGCCCCCGCCTCCACCACCACCGTGACCGTGCCTAAGGCAGCGATGATCCGGTTCCGGTGGGGGAAGGCGTAGGGCGCGGGGGCCATCCCCGGCGGGTACTCGGTCACGAGCGCCCCCTGCCGCTCAATCGCCCGGGCCAGCTCCCGGTGTTCCGGGGGGTAGATCCGGTCGGGGCCCGTGCCCATCACGGCCACCGTCCGCCCGCCCGCGGCCAGGGCCGCCCGGTGGGCCACCCCATCGATCCCTCGGGCCAGGCCGCTCACCACCGTCACCCCCGCCTGGGCCAGGGCCCGGGCCAGGTCGGCGGCCACCCCCTCTCCGTAGGGGGTGGGCCGTCGGGTCCCCACAATGCTGACCGCCCCTTCGTCCATCGGTGTCCACCGGCCCCGGATGAAGAGGAGCGGCGGCGGCTGGTCAATGGCAGCCAGGGCTCGGGGGTAGCCGGCCATGCTGGGGGTGAGGACCTGGGTGCCCGCAGAACGGAGTTGGGTCAGGCTGGCGGCCGCCCAGCTCCGGGTGAAGGTCTGGGCGGCGGACCAGACCGAGGGCTCTACCCCCAGCTCAGGCCACTGGGGATACCGGCGCCAGGCCTGGGAGGCGGTGGCGTAGATCTTGAGAAGCTTGCGGGCTTGGTGGAAGGGCAGGGCGCCGTAGAGACGCAGCAGGTCGAGGCGTTCCCGGCGGTCGTCAGAGGACACGGCTCCTCTCCTCCCGCCCCCTGGGGCAAGCCGGGACGGCCCCTCCTATTCGCCCTCGTCCCCTCCCCTTCCTTCCCCGCGGGCGCTCAGGTGATCCAAGATCTCCCGGAGCTCCGACTCCCAGCGGTGCTGGTAGAGGAAGAGCTCACCTTGATCCACCAGGCTGCCGTTCTCACAGTTGGTGCACCGCAGGGCGATCCGGCCGGCCTTCTGGGCCAGGACAGCATGGGGCGTCTCCACGTGGCAAACCGGGCAGCGGTAGATCCGGGTGGTGCCAGGTTCAGGCTCCAACGGGCTCGCCTTCCTTCGTCCGTTCCGCTTCGCCGTACGCTCCTGTAGCATGGCGACCCGCCCCCGCCTTTATCCCGCCGGATCCGCCCCCGTGCCCATCCCTCACCACGGCGGCCGCCGGTACTGGAGGGCCTCCGCCGCATGCTCTTCCTGGAGGGTGTCGCTCCCATCCAGGTCCGCCAGGGTCCGGGCCACCCGGAGGAGGCGGACCGCGCCCCGGGCCGAGATAAGCCGCGCCTCCATGGCCCGCTCCACCAGCCGCCGGACCGCCGGTTGGGCCGCGAGCTGGTGGAGGTCCACCGCCGCGGTGGCGTTGAGGCCTCCGGGGCCGTACCGCTGGGCCTGGCGCTCCCGGGCCGCCCGGATCCGCGCCAGCACCCGCTCCGTCTCCCCAGCCGGCTCCTGGAAGAGGGCCTTTCCGGAGGGCGGCTCCACGGGCACCCAGAGATCGACCCGGTCCTTGATGGGGCCCGACAGGCGCCGCCGGTAGCGAGCCAGCTGCCCGTCGGAGCAGCGGCACTCGCCGAAGCCCCACTGGCCGCAGGGGCAGGGGTTGCCCGCGGCCACCAGGAGGAAACGGGCGGGAAAGCGAACGTGGTAGCGGGCCCGGCTCACCTCGATCCAGCCCGTCTCCAAGGGCTGGCGGAGGCCGTCCAAGACCTGGGCGGGAAACTCGGGCAGCTCATCCAGGAAGAGGACGCCCCGGTGGGCCAGGGTGACCTCGCCCGGCCTGGGCGGCACCCCGCCCCCCAGGAGGGCCGCCGCCCCCACCGAAGGATGGACCGCCCGGACAGGGGGGCGCCGGATCAAGCCCCCGTGGGGCGGCAGGAGGCCGGCGATGCTGTGGATCTTGGTCACCTCGTAGGCCTCCTCGGGGGCGAGATCGGGCAGGAGCTCGCCCAAGCGGCTGGCCAGAAGGGTCTTCCCCACCCCCGGAGGGCCGATCATGACCAGAGCATGCCCACCGGCCGCGGCCACCTCCAGCGCCCGCTTGGCCCCTTCCTGGCCGGCCACCCGCTCGAGGGCGGGCCCGAGGGGTTGGCTGGGGCTGGCCAGGGCTCGAGCGGGCGGGGGCGCGGGCCCGCCCCGGAGGAAGGTAGCCACCTCCTTCAGGTGGCGAAAGGCCAGGGCCGGCAGCCCGGCCAGGGCCGCCTCGGGGCCGTTGGCCTCCGGCACCACCACCGCCTGGACGTGCCCCTTGAGGGCTTCGGCCGCGGCCAGGACCCCGCTCACGGGCCGCAGGGTCCCGTCCAGCCCCAGCTCGCCCAGGAAGCCGTGGCCCCGGGCCCGCTCGGGCGAGCCGACGCCCATGGCCACCAGGATGCCGGCGGCCATGGGGAGGTCGAAGAGGGGGCCCTCTTTGCGGAGGCCGGCGGGCGCCAGGTTGATGGTCACCCGCCCCAGGGGCATCTCGAAGCCGCTGTTCCGCAAGGCGGCCCGCACCCGGTTCCGGCTCTCCAAGACCGCGGTTCCCGGCAGACCGACCACGTCGAAGGCAGGGAGGCCCGGCCGGAGATCCACTTCCACCTGGACCGGCTGGCCCTCCACGCCGGCCAGGGCCGCGCTCCACAGACGGGCAAGCACGCGCAAGACCCCCTTGCCCCGGCGGGCAAGAGGGCCTGGGTGCCTCTTCCTTTCGCCGCCGCCCAGCCCCTTCCTGCCGGCGTCAGACCCGGCCGCCCAGGTAAGCCTCCCGAACTTGGGGATCCCCCTGGAGCTCGTGGGCCATCCCCTCCAGCACCAGCCGGCCCGTCTCCAGCACATAGCCTCGCTGGGCCACATGGAGGGCCAGGCGGGCGTTCTGCTCCACCAGGAGGACGGCCACCCCCTGCCGGTTGATGGCCTTGATGGTGCGGAAGATCTCCACCACCAGCTTGGGAGCGAGGCCGAGGGATGGCTCGTCCAGGAGCAGGAGCCGGGGCGAGGCCATGAGTCCCCGGCCGATGGCCAGCATTTGCTGCTCTCCGCCCGAGAGGGTGCCGGCCAGCTGGTGCCGCCGCTCCTTCAGCCGGGGGAAGAGCTGGTACACCCGGTCCCGCCCCTCGGCGAGGGCGTGGCGGTGCCGCCGCCGGGTGTAGCCGCCCAGGTTCAGGTTCTCCTCGACGGTGAGGGTGGGGAAGACCTTCCGTCCTTCGGGCACGTGAGCCACCCCCCGCTCCACCAGGGCGTGGGCGGGGAGCCGGGTCACCTCCTCTCCGTCCAGCCGGATCTGGCCCCCGGCCGGAGGGACCAGCCCCGAGATGGCCCGGAGGGTGGTGCTCTTCCCCGCCCCATTGGCCCCCAGCAGGGTGACGATCTCGCCCGCCTCGACCTGGAGGCTGAGGCGGTGGAGCGCGACCACGCCGCCGTAGCGGACCGTCAGGTCCTTCACCTCCAGGAGTGCCATCAGATCAGCGCCTCCTCGCCCGGCCGGCCCAGGTACGCCTCGATCACCTGGGGCGCGTTCTGCACGTCCGAAGGCGTTCCCCGGGCAATGATCCGGCCCTGGTCCAAGACGGCCACCTCGTCGGAGATGCCCATCACCACCCGCATGTCGTGCTCGATCAGGAGCACGGTGACGCCCGAAGCCCGGATCTGGAGGATCAGCTCCATCAAGGCGTGGCTTTCGCTCTCGTTGAGGCCGCCCGCGGGCTCGTCCAGGATCAGGAGGGTGGGCTGGGTGGCCAGGGCCCGGGCGATCTCCAAGCGCTTCCGGTCGCCGTAGGGGAGGCTGGCCGCCAGCTCGTGGGCCGCCGCCTCCAAGCCCACCAGCTCCAGGCAGGCCTGGGCCACCTCCCGGACCCGGGCTTCCTCCGCCCGCTGGCGCCTGGTCCGGAGGATGGAGGCCCACAGCCCCGCCTGGCTCCGGCAGTGCTGCCCCGCCAGCACATTCTCCAGGCAGGTGAGGTTGGTGAAGAGCCGGACCGTCTGGAAGGTGCGGGCGATGCCCCGCTGGACCACCTGGTGGGGGCGAAGCCCCACCAGCTCCTCACCCTGAAACCGGATGGAGCCGACATCGGGCCGGTAGATGCCGGTGATGAGATTGAACAGGGTGGTCTTCCCAGCCCCATTGGGTCCGATGAGGCTGGTGATGGTCCCCCGCCGCACCTCCAGGGTCACGTCCCGGACCGCCTGGAGGCCCCCGAAGCGCTTCCGGACCCCCCGCAACTCCAGCAGATTCATGGCTCCCGCTCCCCCGCCAGCTGCCGGCTCCACCGGCGGCTCGGCCAGAGGCCCTGGGGCCGGAAGACCATCATCAGAGCCATGGCCGCCCCGAAGAAGAGCATCCGGTACTGGGCGAAATCCCGGAGGACCTCGGGCAGGACCATCATGGCCGCGGAGCCGACGAGGACGCCGGGGATGGAGCCCAGACCGCCCAGGACGACGATGGCGAAGAGGATGACCGCTTCCATGAAGGTGAAGCTCTCCGGTGAGACCACCACCATCTTGGCCGCATACAGGGTGCCGGCCGCCCCCGCCAGCCCCGCGCCCAGGACAAAGGCGAGCAGCTTGGCCTGGCGGACATCGATCCCCATCGCCTCCGCCGCCACCTCATCCTCCCGGACGCAGTTCCATGCCCGCCCGATCCGGGAGTGCTGAAGCCGCAGGAGGGCCCAGACCACCAAGCCCACCACACCCCAGACCAGGTAGTAAAAGGCGGCGGGATCGTCGAGACGGCGGCCCAGCACGGTGAACTGGTCCAGCAGGATCAGGCCGTTGGGCCCCCCCGTCAACCCCCAGGGGTTGTTGACCAGGGTCACCCGCAGGATCTCGTTGAGGCCGATGGTGGCCACCAGCAGGTAGTCGCCCCGCAGGTGGATGATGGGGCGGCTCAGCCCATACCCGGCGGCCGCGGCCAGCAGGCCGGAGAGGGGCATGAGGAGCCACAGGGAGAGTCCCCAGGCCTGATTGAGGAGGACCGTCCCGTAGGCCCCGATGGCAAAGAAGGCGGTGTGGCCCATGTTGAAGAGCCCCACCTCGCCCACGATCAGGTTGAGGCTGAGGCCCAGTAGGGCGTAGATCCCCCAGAAGATGGCCACATCCAGCCAGTAGTCACTGAGCACCAGGGGCAAGGCCCCACCCGCGGCCACCAGGGCCGCCATCAGAAGGGCTCGGGCCGGGCCCTCCACCTGGGATCCCGCCCCGGCCAGCCGTGCATCGGAGGCCAGCCGTCCATCGGAAACGCCCATCTCCCTTGATCTGCTCCTGGCCACGGTCACACCTTCTCCGCCACCCGCTCACCGAGCAGCCCCGTGGGCCGGAGGATCAGGAGCAGGATCAGGATCATGAAGACGAAGGCATCCTTCCAGGCCGCCGAAAGGTACCCGGCGCCCAGCATCTCCAAGATGCCCAGCAGGAGCCCCCCGATCATGGCCCCCGGGATGTTCCCGATGCCCCCTAAGATGGCCGCGGTGAAGGCCTTGAGGCCGTAGATCCAGCCCATGGTGAAGTGGACCTGACGGTAGTAGAGCCCCAGCAAGACCCCCGCCGCGGCGCCGAGAGCGGGTCCGATGAAAAAGATGAACTGGATGATCCGATCGACGTTGATCCCCATCAGGCGGGCGGTGTCGTGGTCGATGGCCGTTGCCCGGATGGCCGTGCCCAGCATGGTCTTCTGGATCAGGAGGTAGAGGCCCACCATCAGGACCAAGGCCACCGCCAGGATCACCACCTGCATGAGGGAAAGGTGGAGGCCGGCCACGGTCCAGCGCACCTCGGGCAGCGCCCAGGCAGGGTAGGCCCGGTACCGGGGGCCCCAGAGGAGCATGGCCCCGTTCTGGAGGAAGATGGAGACCCCCAGGGCCGAGACCACCGCGGTGAGCCGGTTGGCCCGCCGCAAGGGGCGGTACGCCACCCGCTCAATGACCAATCCCAGGAGGGCTACCGCCCCCATCACGACCAGCAGCAGAAGGAGGAGAGCAAGGCCCAAGGGCAGGGCGCCCCCCAGGCCCGTCGCGACCAGCAGGGTGAACCCCAGGTAGGCGCCCAGCATGAAGAGCTCGCCGTGGGCGAAATTGATCAGCCGCAGCACCCCGTAGACCATGGTGTAGCCCAAGGCGACCACGGCATAGACCGACCCCACCGTCAGCCCGTTGAGCAGCTGTTCCAGAAAGAGGGCCACCCCGTCACCTCCCGCGACGGCCGGCGGCCCGGGCGGAGCGGCCCGCCCGGGCCCCCATCATCCCGCTGGTCTTACGGCTCGTACGGCTGCAGGCCGCCGTCCGGCCCGACCTGGTAGGCCAGGTAGATGGCCCCCTCCCGGTCGCCCCGGCTGTCGAAGGCGATGGGGCCCGTGATCCCCTGGATGGCGAGCGGCCCCCGGATGAACTCGGCCAGGATCTCACTCTCGGTGGAGCCCGTCGCCTCGATGGCTGCCGCCAAAACCAGGAGCGCGTCGGCCGCGTAGACCGGCCAGGGGCTGCTGGGCGGCTGGCCATGGCGCCGGACGTACTCCTCCAGGAAGGCCTGGGCCTCGGGGTAAGGCAGGTCGGTGGGCAGCGGCTCCTGGGTCATGAGAGCCCCGCTGGCCACCTCCAGCCCGGCGATCTCCACGAACTCGTCGTTGATGGCCGCATTCCCGCCCACAAAGAGGGCGTCGATGCCCAGATCCCGCATCTGCCGGGCAATGAGGGCCGCCTCGGGGTAGTAGCCCGTGTAGTAGACCACCTCCGGCGCCCGAGCTCGCATGCGGCTCAGGATGGGGGTGAAGTCCCGCTCGCCGGGGGTCACCGCGTCGTAGAAGACCAGCTCCGCCAGGCCTTCGGCCGCCAAGGAGGCCCGGGCCGCCTCGGCCAGCCCCCGGGCAAAGGTGGTGTTGTCGTGGAGGATGGCCACCCGGCTCGCCCCCAGCATCTCGTTGACGAGCTGGGCGAAGAAGGCTCCCTGCCGGTCATCCCGGAAGCAGGTGCGGAAGAAGTAACGCCAGCCGCGTTCAGTCAGCTGGACGGCGGTGGCCCCGTAGGCGATGTTGACCACCCCCGCCCGCTCATAGATGGTGGAGGCCGCTTCGTTGATGGAGGAGCCATACGTGCCGATGACCGCCACCACGCCCGCAGCCACCATCCGCTGGGCCACCAGCGCGCTCTGGCGCGGGTTGCCCTGATCGTCTCCCAGGACGATCTCGATGGGCCGGCCCAACACCCCGCCCCGGGCGTTGATCTGATCCTTCACGATCTCCACGGAGTTCCGGGCCATCTCGCCCTCGTAGGCCCAGGGACCGGTGATGGGCGCCTGCAACCCGATCCGGATCGGCTCTTGGGCGCCAACAGCCCCCGCCAGAAGGACAGCCAGCAACCAGGTCACGACCCAAGCGGCAGCGAAGGCTCCCGCTCCACGCGGACGCATCGGTGCACCCCCTGTTGCCTTCCCCGGTCAGGACCGCGCCCTGACCAGTCTGGAGCCCCCGACGCCCTCACGAGCCTCCCATTCGCCGCGATCTGTCCGTCCCCTTCAAATAAGGGCGAATTCTTCGTGTCTTGTGGGATAACAGTGATGAGCATGGTCAGCGTTCAGCCGGTCACGTTGCGCAGGTGGCGGAGGGTGAGCCCCTCCCGGTGAAGGCGGAGGGCGATCACATCGATCCGGGCGGGCCGGCTCCGGTGGAGGGGGTGGCGGGCTCGGAAGGCGGAAGCCAGCCGCTGGAGCCGGGCCTGCTTGGCCCGGTCCACCGACTCCTCGGGCGTCCCGGCGGGCCCGCCCCGCCGGGTGCGGACTTCGACGAAGACCAGGATCTCACCGTCGAGGGCCACCAGGTCCAGCTCGCCCAGCCGGTTCCGGAGGTTCCGGGCGAGGACTTGGTATCCCAGTCCCTGGAGATAGAGGGCGGCGAGGGCCTCGCCCCACCTGCCCAATTGGAGGCGGCCGCCCGGCCCGTCTAGCCGCTGGCCGCGGGTTCCGGTTGGGGCGGCTCGGGGCGTTCCAGGGTGAGGCGGCCCAAGCGGCCCCGGCGGAACTGCTGGAGGAGACGGAGGGCCGTCTGCTCGGCGTGGATCCCGCCCCCCTTGGCGACCAGTCCCCAGCGGCGCCCCATCCGCTCCAAGGCCTCTTCCGCCTCGTCCCGTTCGGGGCCGGCCAGACCCAGGCGCGTGACGAGCCACACGGCCACCTCCCAGACGGGAAAGCTTCGGTCGGAGACGAGTCCCAAAGCCGCCAAGAGGTAGGCCCGTTCGCCCCGGATCCCCGCCGGGGCCAGAATGCCCGGGGTATCCAGGATCTCCAACCCCTCGCTCACCCGGATCCACTGGGGCCCCCGGGTGGTACCCGCGCGCGCTTCGGTCCTGGCCCGGGTCCGGCGGGCCAGGACGTTGATGAGGGTTGACTTCCCCACATTGGGCAGGCCCACCACCACCGCCCGCTGGACGGTCACGTGGGCGCCCAAGCGGATCCCCCGGAGGGCGGCATCCTGCCGGGGCCGGGGCGGCGTCAGGCGGCGCCGAATCCCCTGGTAGCTGGTCGGGCGGTCCAGCCGGACCACCTGGACCTGCTCGCCCTGGGCCCGGAAGTGGTCCACCCAGCGCCGGGTGAGGGCGGGATCGGCCAGATCCCCGTGGCTCAGCACCAGGATCCGCCGTTCCGGCGGAACCAACTCAGCCAGCCGCCGCTCCCGGCTGGCCTGCGGGGCCCGGGCGTCGCAGACCTCCAGAACCCACTGGGCCTGGGAGAGCAAGAGCCGCAGTTCCCGCCGGGCCCGCACCAGGTGTCCGGGTTGCCAGCGGATCTCCACGGCTTACCGACGTTCCTTCAGGCGCGCCTTCTTGCCCTTCAGGTTGCGCAGGTAGTAGAGCTTGGCCCGGCGGACCCGGCCGTGGCGGACCACCTCGATCTGCTCGATGCTCGGCGAGTGGATGGGAAAGACCCGCTCCACCCCCACGCCGCCGCTCACCTTCCGGACGGTGATGGTCTCGCTCAGCCCCGAACCATCCCGGGCCAGGACCACGCCCTCAAAGATCTGGATCCGCCGCCGGTCGCCCTCGACCACCCGGAGGTGCACCTTGACCGTGTCGCCGGGCACGATCTCCGGCAGGTCGTCTCGCATTTGGGCCTTCTCAATCTCACGAATCCGGTCCATCATCTCCACCTCACCCTTCCGAACCGTTCCCCTTCTCCTGGCTGGGCCCCTGGGCCTCGCGCCAGCGTTCCACCAAAGCCCTCTCCTCCGGCGTCAGGGAGGCTTGGGCCAGCAGGTCTGGACGCCGTTGCCACGTGCGGTACAGCGCCTGCCGGCGCCGCCAGCGCGCGATCTCCTGGTGGTTGCCCGTGGTGAGCACCTGGGGCACTTCCATGCCCCGGAAGACCGGCGGGCGGGTGTACTGGGGGTACTCCAGGAGCCCGTCGCTGAACGACTCTTCCACCGGCGATGCGCTGCTGCCCAAGACCCCCGGCACCAGCCGCGTCACCGCATCAATGACGATCAAGGCTGCGTACTCCCCGCCGGTGAGGACGTAATCACCCACCGACAGCTCCTCATCGACAAAGGCCCGGACCCGCTCGTCCACCCCTTCGTACCGGCCGCAGAGGAGGATGAGGCGCTCTTCCTTGGCCCGCTCCTGGGCCCAGGCCTGATCCATCACCCGCCCCTGGGGGGTGAGGAGGATGGCCCGGCCCGGCGGCCCCTGAGCCCGCACCGCCTCCAAAGCCTCCACCAGCGGCTCAGGCTTCATCACCATCCCCGCCCCGCCCCCATAGGGGGTGTCGTCCACCGTCCGGTGCCGGTCCCGGGTGAAGTCCCGGAGTTGCCAGAGGCGGACCTGGAGCAGCCCCTTCTCCCGGGCCCGCTGCATCATGCCCACGTCCAGGGGGCCCTGGAAGAATTCAGGAAAGATGGTGATGACGTCAATCAGCATACGTGCGTCCGGTCGCCTCCTCCAGCCCTGGCAGCAGGGCCACCTCCATCCGCCGCTGGGGAAGGTCCACCCGGCGGATCACCTGGCGCAGGGTGGGGAGCAGGATCTCCCACCCCTCCCCCCGGACCACCAGGACGTCGTTGGCCCCCGTCTCCAGCACATCCACCACCCGGCCCAGATGGCGGCCCTCCTCGGTCCACACCTCCAGGCCCAGGAACTGGAAGCGGTAGAACTCGCCCTCGGGTAGGGGAAGGACCTCCTCCGGGGGGATCTGCAGGAGGCTATTGGCCAGAAGCTTGGCCGCCTCCCGGGTCTCCACCCCTTCAAACCGGAGCCGGACCTGACCGCCCTGCACCCGCACCCCTTGGATGGTCATCCAGCGGGGCGGGCCGTGACGGGGCACCAGCCGCACCCGGGTGAGCTTCCGGAACCGAAGGGGATCGTCGGTCTCGGGCTCCACCCGGACCCAGCCCGAAACACCCCAGGCCGTCATCACCCGGCCCACCGTCACCCACTGGGGCGGCTCACCTACTCCAGAATCTCCAGGCGAACCGCTTCGCCTCCCCGTCCCGAGGCTGCCTTGAGGAGGGTCCGGATCGCGTTGGCCACCCGGCCCTGCTTTCCGATCACCTGGCCCATGTCGTCGGGATGGACCCGGAGCTCCAGGACGGTGGGGGTCTTCTTGCCCGCCTCGCCCCGCACCAGGCTCACTTTGACGTCGTCGGGATGGTCCACCAGGTGAACGGCGATCCATCGAACCAGCTCCACAAGCCCAGTCTCGTCCACGGCTACGCCTCTTTCTGCTTCTTGCTCGCCTCGAACTTCTGCCAAACCCCGGCCCGCTCCAGCACCTGGCGCGCGCTCTCGGACGGCTGGGCGCCCCGGGAGAGCCAGAGCAAGGCCCGCTCCTCATCCACCTTGATCTCGTCCGCCTCCGTCTTGGCGATGGGGTTGTACGTGCCGACGGTCTCAATGAACCGCCCATCCCGGGCGGCCCGGGAGTCGGCCACCACCAGCCGGTAGAAGGGCTGGTGCTTGGCCCCCATGCGCTTGAGACGGATCCGTACTGCCACCTCAAACCACCTCCTGAACCTACCGCCGACCCCGGAAGAGGCCGCCCCAACCCTTGCGGCCCTTCCCGCCCCGGATCCGGCGTCCCGCCTGCCCCATCTGCCGGATGAGGGCCCGGGTCTGCTCGAACTGTTTCAGCAAGCGATTCACATCCTGCACCTGGGTGCCGCTCCCGGCGGCAATCCGCCGCCGGCGGGAGCCGTCGATGATCTGCGGGTTCCGCCGTTCCTGGGGCGTCATTGACTGGATCATGGCCTCCACCCGCTTCAGCTCCCGCTCGTCCACCTGGAGCCCCTTCAGGCTGCCCGCGCCCGCCGGCAGCCCGGGCAACATCTGGAGGAGCTCGTCCAGAGGCCCCATCTTCCGCACCTGCCGGAGCTGCTCCAGAAAGTCCTCCAGGGTGAAGTCCGCCTCTCGGATCCGCTCCGCGAGCCGCTGGGCATCCTCCTGATCCATGGCCGCTTCGGCCCGCTCGATGAGGCTGAGCACGTCCCCCATCCCCAGGATGCGGGAGGCCATCCGGTCCGGGTGGAAGGGCTCCAGCTGCTCGATCCGCTCCCCCACCCCGACAAACTTGATGGGCTTGCCCGTCACCGCCAGGGCCGAGAGGGCGGCCCCGCCCCGGGCATCACCGTCGGTCTTGGTGAGGACCAGACCCGTCAGCTCCATCTGCTCCTGGAAGGTGCGGGCCACGTTGAGGGCCTCTTGGCCCGTCATGGCATCGAGGACCAGGAGGACCTCATGGGGCTGGATCCGATCCCGGGTCCGGCGGAGCTCCTCCATCATCTCGCTGTCAATCTGGAGCCGCCCGGCCGTGTCCACCAAGACCACGTCCGCCCCTGCCTGGGCAGCCGCCTCCACCCCCTGGGCCGCCACCTCCACCGGATCCCCCTGCCCCTCGTGGCAGGGCACCCCCACCTGCTTGGCCAGCACCCGGAGCTGGTCCACGGCCGCCGGGCGGTACAGGTCCCCGGCCACCAGATGGGGCCGGCGACCCTGCTGCTTGAGGCGGAAGGCCAGCTTGGCCGCGGTGGTGGTCTTCCCCGAGCCTTGGAGGCCGCAGAGGAGGATCACCGTCGGCGGCCGGGAGGCGAACTGGATCCCGGCGTGCTCGCCGCCCATCAGGGCCGTCAGCTCGTCCCGGACAATACGGATCACCTGCTGGGCAGGCGTGAGGCTCTTCAAGACCTCCTCGCCCACCGCCCGGGCCCGGATCCGCTCCAGGAGGTCTTTCACCACCCGGAAGTTGACGTCCGCCTCCAGGAGGGCCCGCCGCACCTCTTTGAGGGCCTCATCTACATCCGCGGGCGAGAGCTTGCCCCGGCCCGAGAGGCGGCGGAAGGCCTCCTGCAACCGCTCGGTCAGCCGTTCAAAGGCCATGACTCCCCTCCTTTGGGCGCCGGGTCCGCCAGCTGCACCAGACCCTGCCGGAGCTCGGCGGCCAGCCTCCGGGCCTCCGCCCGGTCACCGGCGGGATCGGCAAGGAGCGCCTCCACCCGCTGGGCCGTCTCGATGAGCCGGCCCAGATGCTCGGCCTGGGCCCGCCGGGCGGCCACCAGCCCTAAGATGCGCTCCATCTTCTCCAAGGTCCGTTGGGACCGGCGGAGGATGTCGTAGACCGCCTGCCGGCTGACCCCGTACTGGTCGCTGATCTCGCCCAGGGAGAGGTCGTCCAGGAAGTAGAGCTCGAAGAACCGGCGCTGCCGCTCGGTCAGGAGCTCCCCGTACCGATCGTAAAGCAGGGCCATCTCCACCGTCTTTTGCAGCCGCTCTTCCAGCCGGTTCTCCCCGTGGCCCGGGCGCCGCGCCATCCCAACCTCCGACCCTGTCAACCTTCTGGCCTTTACAGTTCCAGAGTATACTGGCGCGCGGGAGGTGCGTCAAGGAACTTCCCTTGACCCATCCCCGGCGAAGAGCGCGTCCACGAAGGCTTGCGGATCGAAGGGCTGGAGGTCCTCCAGGCCCTCGCCCACGCCGATCCACTTGACCGGCAGCCCCAGCTCCCGGGTGATGGCCCAGAGGATACCGCCCCGGGCGGTGCCGTCCATCTTGGTCACCACCAGTCCGGTGAGGGGCACCGTCTCATGGAAGAGCCGGGCCTGGGAGAGGCCGTTCTGGCCCACGGTGGCGTCCAGCACCAGAAGCCGCTCGTCCGCCGGCCGGCCCAGGGCCCGCTCCACCACCCGGTGGATCTTCTCCAGCTCCTTCATCAGGTTGGTCCGGGTCTGGAGACGCCCGGCCGTATCCAGGATGGCCCACGCCATCCCCCGGGCCCGGGCCGCCTGGACGGTGTCGAAGGCGACCGCGGCCGGATCGCTCCCCGGCTCCTGGCGGACCACATCCACCCCGATCCGGTGGCCCCACTCGGCCAGCTGGTCGCTGGCCGCGGCCCGGAAGGTGTCACACGCCCCCAGGATCACCTTTCCCCGCCCGCCCAGCTGGGCGGCCAGCTTGGCGGCGGTGGTTGTCTTGCCGGAGCCGTTCACCCCCAGAAGGAGGATGACCCCAGGCGGCTCGGGCGGCTGGTGCAGCTCCCGGCGGTGCTCGCTCAGCTGGTCCGTCATCAGGCGGCGGATGAGGGACAAGACCTCGTCGGCCGTGCTGGGGCGCTCTTTGGCCGCCGCCTCCCGCAGGGCGTCCAGGATGGCCTCCGCCCCGTCCAGCCCCACGTCCGCCTCCAGCAGGCTCTCCTCCAGCTCCAGGAGGAGCTCCTCATCGATCCGGCCCCGGCCGCCGGCCACCGCCTTCTTCAACTGGCTGACCCAGCCCGAGCGGCTCCGGGCCAGGCCTTGGCGCAACCGATCCCAAAGACTCATGGGGTTTCCTCCTCCGGTTCCGGCACCTTCAAGGAGATCAGGCGGGAGGTTCCGTCGCCGTCGAGGGTGGCCCCGTAGAGCACCCGGGCCGCCTCCACCGTCTCCGGCCGGTGTGAGATGAGCACAAACTGGGTGCGTTCCGAGAACTCCTCCAGCACCGAGACGAAGCGGGCCAGGTTCCGCTGGTCCAGGGCCGCGTCCACCTCATCCAAGAGGGCGAAGGCGCTAGGGCGGACCTTCTGCATGGCGAAGAGGAGGGCCACCAGGCAAAGGGAGCGCTCCCCGCCCGAGAGGGCGACCAGCGGCTGCCACCGCTTCCCCGGCGGGCGGACGTTCAGCTCCACCCCCGAGTGGAGGGGGTCGTCGGGGTCGGTCAGGTCCAGCCGGGCCTCGCCCCCGTCGAAGAGCTGCTGGAAGAGGTCCTGCAACGCCTCCTGGAGGGCGGCGAAGGCGGTGCGGAACCGCTCGGTGCTGGTCCGGTCGATGGTCTCCACCATCTCGGCCAGCTCCCGGCGGGCCGTGATCAGATCGTCCCGCTGGGCCTCCAGGGTCCGGTAGCGCTGGTCGATCTCCTGGAAGGCCTCCTCCGCGGCGGGGTTGACCGGCCCCAAACGGGCGAGCCCCGCCCGGAGGGAGCGGACCTGAGCCCGCAGCGCCTCCAGATCCCCCGGCAGCTCCGCGGCGGCCGCCGCCTCCCCCTGGGGGCCCTGCACCTCCTCAGGGGGCACGGGCGCGTCGTTGAGGAGGTGGTCCAGCTCGGAGCGCTCTCGCACCAGGTCCAGCTCCGCCCGGTGGCGCGCCTCCCGGAGGGCTTCCAGGCGGCCCGCGAGGGCCTGGGCCTGCTCTTCCCCTTGGGCCAGGGCCCGGCGGGCCTCCGCGTAGGCCCCCCGCCGCGCCTCAGCCTCGGCCCGCAAGGCGGCCAGGGCGGCCTCCAGCTCCCGCCGGGCCGCCCGCAGGGCCTGGCGGCGCTGGGCCAGGGCCTGGCGCTCCGGCTCCTGGGCCTGGCGGGCCTGGTCCAGCGCTCGGAGCGCCTCACGCCAGGCGGCCCAGCCGGCCCGCTCCTCGGCAAGCCGCCGGCTCGCCTCCTGGTACCGGTGGGCGGCGGCCTGGTGGGTCAGCCGGGCCTCGCCCACCGCCCGCAGGGCCGCCTCCACCCGGTCCCGGGCCGCCTGCCAGGCCTCCTCCCGCTGCGCGGCCTCCCCTTCCGCGCGGGCCAGCTCCGCCTCCACCGCGGCCAACCCGTGGGCCGTCGCCTGCGCCTCGGCCTGCAACCGGGCCTGCTCCGCTTCTTCCGCTGCCACGTGGCTCTTCAACCGGTCCCGTTCCGCCTCCAGCGCCGCCTGGTCCCGCTGGAGGCGGGCCACCTCCTGCTCCCCCTCCCGGCAGGCGGCGGCCGCCGCCCGCCACGCCTCTTCCGCCTCGGCCCGGGCCCGGCGCGCCGCCTCCAGGGCAGCTTGGGCCTGGCGAGCTCGCTCCCGGGCCTGGGCCAGGACCTGGGCCCGCCGGGCCCCTTCGGCCTCCAGGCGGGCCAGCTCGCTCTGGCGGGCGATGAGGCCGCCCGCCTCTTGGCGGAAGGCGCCCCCGGTGACCGCCCCCGACGGCAGGAGGAGGTCCCCCTCCACCGTCACCAACCGGGCGCCGCCGCCCGAGGGCATGGCCGGCGACTTCTGCAGTTGGAGGGCGGCATCCAGGGTCTCCAAGACCACCGTCCGCCCGAAGAAATAGGCGAGGAGCACCTCAAAGCCGCCCACCACCCCCACCATCTCCGCCAGCACACCCAGGACCCCCTGGGCCCGGCGGGCGGGATGGTGCGGGGGGAGGGGCGAGGCGGGCCGCAAGCGGTCCAGGGGGAGAAAGGTGGCCCGGCCCCGGCCGCCGGCCTTCAGCCAGGCGATGGCCTCCCGGACGGCCCGCTCGTCCCGGGTGACCAGGTACTGGCCCGCCCCGCCCAGGGCCGCCTCCGCGGCCCTGGCCAGCTCGGGCGGGACTTGGAGGAGTTCGGCGACGGAACCGATGAGCCCCGGAAAACGCTCCCGGGCCTGGAGGATGAGCCGGGGGCCCAAGGCGTACCCCTGGCCCTCCTCCACCAGCTGGCGCAAGCTCCCCAGCCGGGCCTGGAGCCGCTCGTACTCCCGCACCTCCCGGGTTCGGCCCGCCTCCGCCTCCTGGAGGGCCGCCTCCGCCTGGGCCAGCGCCGCCTTCCGGCGGGCCAGTTCGGCCTCCAGCCGCTCCCGCTCCGCCTCGTGCCGGGCCAGGCTCTCCCGAGCCTGGGCCACAGCGGCGGTCAGGCGGCTGAGACGCTCCTCCGTCTCGGCCAGCTGGCGCCGCCGTTCCTCCAGGGCCCGGGCCCGGGCTTTGGCCTCGGCCTGCTGGGCCGCCAGGCGCTCCCGGAGCCGGCCGGCCTGGGCCCGGAGGGCCTCCAGATCGGCGGAGGCCTGCCCTGCGGGGACCTCCTGCTCCACCGCGGCCAGGGCCGCCTCCGCCTCCTGGAGGGCTGTCTGGGCCGCGGCCAGCTCCCGGGCCGCTTCGCTCCTGGCCCGCCGCGCCGCCCGCCAGCGCTCCACCCGGCCCGCAGCCTGGGACCGGAGGCGGGCCCGCTCCTTCCGCTGGGCCCGCAGGCCCTGCGCCGCCTGGCGCCGCTCCACGGCCAGGACGCTCTCATCCCGTTCCAGGCGGCTCAGGGCCTCCTCCAGTTGCCGCTCCCGGCCCGCCACCTCCGCCAGGGCCCCTTCCAGGGAGGCGACCTGCTCCCGCAGGGTCTCCACCTGGGCCGCCTGGGCTCGGTGGCGCTCCAAGGCCTCCTGCAGGCGAGCCTGGGCCCCATCGAGCCGAGCCTGGGCCGCGGCGACCCGGGCCTCCGCCGCCTGGCGAGCCGCCAGGTAGAGGTGCCACTCGGCCAGGCGGAGCTTGGCCACCAGCTCCCGGTGGCGGCGGGCCCGCATCGCCTCCGCCTGGAGGCGGTCCCGCTGGGAGCGGACCTCGATGATGAGATCCTGCAGCCGGGCCAGCTCCAGCCGGGTGCTCTCCGCCTTGGCCAGAGCCTGCTCCTTTTGCAGCTGGTAACGGGCGATGCCCGCCAGGTCCTCCACCCAACCCCGGCGCTGTTCGGGCGTGGCCGTCAAGAGCGCGTCGATCTCGCCCTGGCCCACCAAGGCAATGCTCTTCCGCCCCACCCCCGTGTCCAGGAAGAGCTGCTGGATCTCCCGCAGCCGGCAGGGGATGCCGTTGATGAAGAACTCGCTCTCACCCGAGCGGGAGATCCGGCGCATCACCGAGACCTGGGCGTAGGGGACGGGCAGGCTGCCATCCTCATTGTTGACCGTCAGGACCACTTCCGCGACGTTGACAGGGGCGCGCCGGTCGGTGCCGGCGAAGATCAGATCGACCAGGCTCTTGGAGCGGAGCGCCTGCATGCTCTGCTCGCCCAAGACCCAGCGTACCGCGTCGGCGATGTTGCTCTTGCCGCTGCCGTTCGGCCCGACCACCGCGGTGATCCGCCGGTCGAAACGGAGCGTGACCCGCCGTTCAAAGGATTTAAAGCCGCGCAGGCTGAGGGACTCCAGGTGCACGGGCCCAACTCCTCCCAAAGTGCCAGCGCCTATTCTAGCACAAGGAGGTCGCGGCCTGCACCTGAGGACCCCTGCCCCCGGGCCCTACCCGGCCCGGTGACGCCGGGGCAGCTGGACGTAGAGGTCTGTCCGCCGACGGGTGGTCAGGGGGAGGGTGGGATTGAGCAGGGTGCCATACTGGGCGAGCAGGCGGGAGAGCTTGGCCCGGACCCGGGTGCGGGCGTTGTCCACCGCTTTGGCGTTGACGCCCACCGCCCGGACGATCTCTTGCGCGGTGTACCCCGCCGCCAGGTAGGCGGCGACGGTGTACTCCAAGACCGACAGGTGGTGCTGGAGGACCTGCTGGAGCCGGCCCACCGCCATCCGCTCGGCCACCAGGTCCACCGGGTCCGGGTCCTCCGCGGGAATGGTCTCCTGGACGGTCCGCTCGGCCTGGCCTTGGACCGGGTGCTGGAGGGAGACGGCCGTGTTGAGAGCCCGGTGGCGGGTCCCGTTGGCGCTTTTGATGGCGTTGTAGACCTTCCGGATAATACAGAGGTAGGCAAAGGAGCTGAAGGCCACATCGTACCGGACCGGGTCGTACTGGGCGATGGCTTGGATCAGGCCGATGAAGCCTTCCTGGCACAGGTCGTCAAAATCCATGGCCCGGGCGTAGTGGCGGCGGACGATGTGGCGGATCATGGGGGTGTACTTGCGGATCAGCTCCTCTTCCGCCTCCCGATCCTTCTGCCCGATCCGCTGCAACAGCTCCAGATCTCGTTTCTGGTTGGGACTGACCACAGGGACCCTCCTCGATGCGAGAGCTCTTCTCCCCTCCACGCGGCCAAGACGCGACCAGAAGGCCCCGGTCCTCCGGGACCGAGATAAAGGCACACAATTCTGGAAATTGTCCCGAAAAGAACTCGCCCCGTCGAGCGGAGCTCACCGGGGCTCAACGATAAACCGGATGGCAGTCCGCTCCTCACCGTCAATCTCGATCTCAGCGAACGCCGGAATACAGATCAGGTCAATGCCGTTGGGGGCCACGAAGCCTCGGCTGATGGCGATCGCCTTGATCGCCTGATTGACGGCGCCGGCGCCGACGGCTTGCACCTCCGCGGACCCGTGCTCCCGCAGCACGGCAGCCAGAGCACCGGCGACAGCCTTGGGCTTCGACGTTGCGGATACCTTCAGGACCTCCACGCCGAGTACGCCTCCTCCTGAGACGCTGCATGGGCGCCTGGTGCGACCCCTGCACTGTGTGGCTGGATGTGCCTAATCCTATTCCCGCCCTCGAGGCAAAATCCTCCCGGTTCAGTTATTAGCCGTCCCTTGTGGTATCTGCTCGAGGCGGCGCTGGGTGGCGTTGAGCACCGCTCGGGCCGCCGCCTCCTCATCGGAGCGGCGGATGACGGCCACACCCACGGTGGTGAAGCCCTCACCGCCCTCCCCAATGGCGCCCACCCGGACCACCATCACCCACCGGTGGGCGACCAACACCCGCCGGATCGCCTCCACCCCGAAGCGGAGGCGCTCCTGCCAGAGGCCCTCCAGCGCCCGCAAGGTGGCCTCGGCGGCCAGCGCCCCCCGGCTCTCCGGGGAAACGGCCGCCTGGGCTTCACCCTCGGCCGCCTGGTCCCCCCGGAGGAGGCGGACCCGGACCACCAGGTTCTGCCGGGTCTGCTCCACCACGATCCGGTCCAGGATGATCCGCTTCGGACCCTTGCGACCCTGGCCCCCCAGCTGCACCACGCTGATGAGCCGCCGGTCGATGCGGAGGCCGAACCGGGTCAGGAGGAAGGCCTCCACGTCCCGGACCACCTGCTTGGGCGAGGGTCCTGGGGCGGCCAGGACGTGGATCTCGTCGATGGGCCGCTCCGCCCCGGCGACCACCCGGACCGCCTCCACCGACGCCAGCTCCAGCAGCCCCCGCTCCACCTCCCGGGGATCGATCCGCAGCTCGTCCCCTGCCGTCTCCGGTCCTGGCCAGGTTTGGTGCTCCATCCTTCAGGCCCCTCCCCCGCCGATCGGTTCGCCGTGGCGCCCAGCAGCCTGACAGGGTTTCTGTAGTCGCCCGCGGGCTCGTCTGGCTTTTGGAAAGGCTTTGTCAGCCGCTCGTACCGGCTTCTGGGCCCATTCTCAAAAACACCGGCCCTCGGGCCGGTGACACACTCTATGTAAAGGTCTGCGTTCAAGCCTGTACCGAACTCCTATACTCCGGTTGGCCATCTGGGAGCCCTTTCCTGCCATCCAGCGGCGGGCCAGCCCGAGACCATCCGAGGACGGTGCCATGGAAGCCCACGACGTCTTGCAACGGATGTCCCAGCTCGTCCGCGAGCGCCCGGCCATCACGGTCCGGGAGCTGGCCGACGCCTTGGGGTACAGTCAAGAGCGATCCGTCTACTATTGGCTGAACAAGGCTGACTTCCGAGGGATTCGCCAGTTCCGGGACGCAGTCCTGCGTGGCGAGTGGGGTGGATCCGCGGGAATCCGCTCTCAGGCTGGGGGTTACGAGCTGCCCCTTTACCGGATGAGCCAGCTTCCCTTCGATCGGGACCAGCCGCCGCCCAGCTCCCGCCGGCTGGTGGTGGAAACCCCGCCCGCCCCGGAGGCGTTCGCGGTGGAGGTGGAGGGGAGCGAGTACGCCCCCGTCATCGAGCCCCAGGACCAGCTGGTCATCGACCCCGCCAGCGAGCCCCGGGACGGTGACCTGGTGCTGGTCCTCCTGAAGGGTTCCGGCCCGGCCATCCGCCGGATCTTCGGCCAGAACCCCACCTGGCTCACTCATCCCAGCCGGCCCCGGCCCTTCGAGGCGTACCCCTCCCGTCCCGTCATCCTGGGCCGGATCAGCCGCCTGGTGCGCCTGTTCTAGGAGGAGCACCCTGGAGAGACGGGCCGCCGTGGAGACCGTCAGGAGTTGGAGGGGGCCTGCACCGCGTCGGGCTGGCCGCCGTCTTCCTCCTCGGCCTGCTCCAGCACCGACAGGGCCTGCCGGGCCGCCTCCTGCTCGGCCGCCTTCTTGCTCCGGCCCACGCCCCGGCCCAAGGCCCGGTCGCCCAACCAGACCTCGACGGTGAAGCGGCGGTCGTGGTCGGGGCCCACCGCCTCCACCAGCCGGTACTCCGGCCGCTGGCCACCCCGTTCCTGGGTCCGTTCTTGGAGCCGGCTCTTGGCGTCAAAGCTCCGGACCGTCCCGGGCAGTCGGGCGATCTCCTCTTCGAAGAGGGTCTCGATCCACCGGGCCGCCGCTTCATACCCCTGCTCCAGGTAGATGGCGCCGATCAAGGCCTCCAAGGCGTCCCCAATGAGGGAGTCCTTCTGCCGCCCGCCGCTGGCCGCCTCCCCGTGGCCCAACCGGAGGTAGCGGCCCAGGGAGAGGCTCCTCCCCTTGGCGGCCAACACTGGGGCCCGGACCAGGTCGATCCGCATCTGAGCCAGCCGGCCCACGGGCAGGTCGGGGAACTGGCGGAAGAGACGGTCAGCGATGGCCAGCCCCAGGACCGCGTCCCCCAGAAACTCCAGCCGTTCGTTCTCCCGGCGGGGCCGGTGGGGTGACTGGGGGTAGGAGCGGTGGGTCATCGCCTCGTCCAAGAGGTCCAGCCGCGTCAAAGGCGGGTCAACCACCCGGGCGAGGGCGGCCAGCTGCCGCGCTCGCCCGGGCGAGATCCCCGTCCCTTCCACCCGGGGCGCCCCTTCCCGGGGCGGTCGGCTTTTCTTTGGACGTCGCCGGCGTCTCTCAGAGGGTGTCTCGCCGGAAGAGGAGGACAACGTTATGACCCCCGAAACCAAAGGAGTTGGAGATGGAGACCTGGACCGGCTGTTCCCGAGCGGTGCCGGGCACGTAGTCCAGGTCGCACTCAGGATCAGGGTTGTCCAAGTTGATGGTGGGCGGGATGACGCCCTTCACCAGGCTCATGACGGCCACCATCGCCTCGAAGGCGCCCGCCGCCCCCAGCATGTGGCCGGTCATGGACTTGGTGGAGCTGACGGCCACCTGGTAGGCGGCCTCCCCCAAGGCCTGTTTGATGGCCAGGGTCTCGCTCCGGTCGTTGTAGATGGTGGAGGTGCCGTGGGCGTTGATGTAGTCCACCTGGTCAGGCCGGCACTGGGCCTGCTGGAGGACGAGCTGCAACGCCCGGGTGGCCCCCCGGGCCTCGGGGTCCGGCGCGGTGACGTGGTAGGCGTCGGCCACACTGGCGTAGCCGCAGACCTCGGCCAGGATGGAGGCCCCCCGCCGGCGGGCGTGCTCCAACTCCTCCAGGACCAAGACCGCGCTCCCCTCGGCCATGACGAAACCGTCCCGGTCCCGGTCGAAGGGGCGGCTCGCCCGTTGGGGCTCGTCGTTCCGGGTGGAGAGGGCCCGGGCCGCGGCGAAGCCGGCAAGGGCCATGGGCGTGATGCTCGCCTCGGTCCCCCCGGCGAAGATGACGTCCGCATCCCCCCGGGCGATGGCCTGGTAGGCCTCACCGATCGCGTTGGCGCCGGTGGCGCAGGCGGTGACGGGCGCCCCGATGTACCCCCGGGCCCCCAGCTCAATGGAAACCTCCCCGGCCGCCATGTTGGCGATCATCATGGGCACAAAGAAGGGGTTCACCCGGCCCGGCCCCCGTTCCAGCATGGTCCGGTGCTGGGTTTCGAAGGTCTCCATGCCGCCGATGCCCGAACCGATGACCACGCCCACCCGTTCGGGCTCGTCCTCCACCACGATGCCGCTGGAGGCCCGGGCTTCTTGCGCGGCCGCGATGGCGAACTGGGCGAACCGGTCCAGGTGGCGGGCCCGCTTCCGATCCACATAATGCAACGGGTCGAAGCCGTGAACCTCCCCGGCAATGCGGACGGGCAGGTCCGAAGCATCGAACCGGCTCACGGGCCCCACACCGGATCTCCCGGCCACCAGGCCTTCCCATGAAGCCTCCACGCCGATCCCGAGAGGAGAGACCGCCCCCAGCCCCGTCACCACCACCCGCCGACGGGGCCCTGCTGTTCGCTCGCCCATAGGCCCAAGAGCTCCCCCTTCTTACACACCCGCGGCCCAACGGCCTTGCCGCCCGACCGGTCCCGTCAGCCCTTCTGCTCCTTGATGTAGTTGACCGCGTCGGCCACGGTCGCGATCTTCTCCGCGGCCTCGTCGGGGATCTCCAGATCAAACTCCTCTTCGAAGGCCATCACCAGCTCGACGATGTCCAACGAGTCAGCCCCCAGGTCCTGGACGAAGTGGGACTCGGGCTTGATCTCATCGGCCTCCTTGCCCAGCTGATCGACGATGATCTGCCTGACCTTCTCGAAGATCTCGGTCTCCATCGACGTACCCTCCTTCAACTGCCGCCCGACCATCAGGCGGTCCCGATACCCTTCTTCCCAGGGCCCGGTCGTGCGCGCCCTGGTGGGAAAGCCACTTTAGTACATGGACAGGCCGCCGTCCACCGTCAAGGTGTGGCCTGTGATGTACGCGGCTTCGTCCGAGACCAGGAAGGCCACCGCGGCGGCGACCTCCTCCGGCTGCCCCACACGACCCAGGGGGATTTGGCTCTGAAGGGCGAGACGCTCTTTCTCGGGGATGGCCCGAGTCATCTCGGAGTCTATGTACCCGGGAGCGACCGCATTCACCGTGATCCCCCGGCTGGCCAGCTCCCGGGCCAGGCTCCGGGTGAAGCCGATGAGGCCCGCCTTGGCCGCGGCGTAGTTGGCCTGGCCAGCGGTTCCCACCAGGGCCACCACGGAGCTGATCTGGACGATCCGCCCCCACTTGGCCTTGAGCATGGGCTTCACCGCCGCGCGGGCCATGAAGTAGGCGCCCGTCAGGTTGGTCTGGAGCACCGCGGCCCAGTCCTCTTCCCGCATCCGGGCCAGGAAGCGGTCCCGGTTGATGCCCGCGTTGTTCACCAGAATGTGGAGGGCGCCGAACCGCTCGACGCACGCCTGGACCGCGGCCTCGGCCTGCTCGGGATCGCCCACATCGCAGCCGATCCCCTCCACCCGGCCGAAGGCGGCCAGCTCCTGCGCCGCCCGGAGCGCGTCCTCCTCCCGCCGGCCGCAGACGAGCACGGAGGCCCCCTCTTGGGCCAGCCTCTGGGCGATCGCCCACCCCAGCCCGCGGGTGCCGCCGGTGACCAACGCGGCCTTGCCGGCCAGCCTCATCCCGCCTCACCCCGCTTGTGCGAGCCAATCAATTCTTCGGTCTCCGGAGGTTCTCCTGCCAGGATGACCTGGGCCTCAGGCAGGATGCGCCGGACGAGCCCCGCCAGCACATTGCCCGGCCCCGCCTCCACAAAACGCCCGTACCCTTGGGCGCCCAGCCAGCGGACCGACTCGGTCCACCGGACGGGGGCGGCCACCTGCCGGGCCAGCCCCTCCCGCACCTCCTGGGCGTTGGCGTAGGGCCGGGCCCACACGTTGGCCACCACCGGGATCTGGGGATCGGCCACAGGGATGGAAGCCAGGGCCTCACCCAAGCGCTCGGCCGCCTCGGCCAAGAGACTGGAGTGGAACGGCCCGCTCACCTTGAGGGGCACCAGCCGGCGGGCGCCCGCCGCCCGGGCCAGCTCGGCGAAAGCCTCCAACGCCCCTGGCTCCCCCGCCACCACCACCTGGCCAGGCCCGTTGTAGGTGGCCGGCTCCACCACCCCCGCCGTCACCTGGCGGCAGAGGGCCTCCACCTGCTCATCCTCGAGCCCCAGTACCGCCAGCATGCCGCCCGGCCCCTCGGGACGCCCCGCCCGGGCCTGCTCCATCAGCTCCGCCCGCAAGCGGACCAGCCGCAACCCCTCGGCGAAGTCCAAAGCCCCCGCGGCCACCAAGGCCGCGTACTCGCCCACGCTGTGCCCCGCCGCCGCGGCCGGCACCACGCCCCGGGCTTGGAGGCCGCGCCAGATGGCCACTTCTACGGTGAAGAGGGCCGGCTGGGTGTAGTAGGTCCGCTGCAGGACCTCCTCGGGCCCCTGGGCGATCACTTGGCTGAGGGGCTCCCCCAGGATCCGGTCGGCCTCCTCTAGAATCGCCCGGCTGGCTGGCTCCGCCTGGACCCAGGCCTGGCCCATCCCAACCCGCTGGGACCCCTGACCGGGGAAGAGCAAGACCAGGCTCATGGCCGTCCCTCCAAACTCCACCGCACCGCGACGGTCCCCCAGGTCAGCCCGCCGCCGAAGCCCACCATGACCACCAGATCCCCCGGCTTCAACCGGCCCGCCCGCCAGGCCTCATCCAAGGCGAGGGGAATGGAGGCGGTGGAGGTGTTGCCGTACCGCTCCAGGTTGGTGAAGACCTGCTCCGGCGCCAAGCCCAGCCGCTCCCGGGCCGCTTCAATGATGCGGATGTTGGCCTGGTGGGGCACCAAGAGATCCAGATCGGCCACGCTCAGGCCCAGCCCGTCCAGGACCGCCTGGGTCTCCTCCACCACCAGCCGGACAGCGAACTTGAAGATCTCCTGGCCGTTCATCCGGATGAAGGGGAGGGGCTCCTCCGGGCGTCCCCCCACGGTGTGGCGAGCGTGGGGCGCGTCCAGGTAGAGGTGGGGGCCGCCCTCCCCATCGGCGCCCAGCCGGCTGGCCAGGATGCCCTGCCCCTCGGCCACGGGGGCGACCACCACCGCGCCCGCCCCGTCACCAAAGAGGACACAGGTGCTCCGATCGGTCCAGTCGGTGATCCGGCTGAGAAGATCCACCCCCACCACCAGCACGTGCCGGGCGGCTCCTGCCTCCACCAGGTAGCGGGCCTGGTGAAGGGCGTAGACGAAGCCCGAGCAGGCGGCGGAGAGGTCATACCCGGCAGCCCGGCGGGCCCCCAGCTCCTTCTGGATCCGGACGGCCGTCGCCGGGAAGACCGTGTCGGGGGTGGAGGTGGCAGCGATGATGAGATCCACCGCCTCGGGCTCCAGGCCGGCCACCTCCAGGGCCCGCTGCGCGGCCCGCAGGCCCAGCTCCGTCGCCGTCTCCCCCGGGGAGACCACCCGCCGCTCCCGGATCCCCGTCCGGGTCCGGATCCACTCATCACTGGTCTCCACCATCTGCTCCAGGTCGCGGTTGGTCAGGATCCGGCCGGGAACGGCGGAGCCGATCCCGACAATGCCCGCTGGCATCTGTCACCCGTCCTTCCTCGTGCCGAACCGCTCGCTCAGGGCTTGCCAGAGCCCGCTTTCGGCAATGGTCGCGGCCGACCGGACCGCACTGGCGATCGCCCGGGCGTTGGACCGGCCATGGGCCACCAGGACCGGACCCCGGGCGCCCAATAGGGGGACGCCGCCGTACTCGGCATAGTCCAGGCTCCGGGCCAGGGCCTTCAGCCGGGGGGCGACCAGGGCCGCGCCCAGCTGGGTGCGCAGGCCCAGGCGGAGCTCCGCCTTCAGCCTGCCGAAGAGAACCTCGGCCATCCCCTCCAGCACCTTGAGGGTCACGTTGCCGAGGAAGCCGTCGGCCACCGCCACGTCCACCTCACCCCGGAGGAGCTGGCCCGGCTCCACCATGCCGACAAAGTGGAGATCCTCCGCCTCCCGGAAGAGGGGGAAGGCCTCCTGCACCTGACGGTTCCCCTTGGTCTCCTCCTCGCCGATGTTGAGCAGGCCCACGGTGGGCCGCTGGACCCCGACGACCCGCTCCATGTAGAGGCTTCCCATCCGGCCAAAATCCACCAAGTGGGTGGGGCGCACATCCACGTTGGCCCCCACGTCCAACAGGAGCGACGGCCGCGCACCCGTGGGCAAGAGGGCCGGCAAGGCCGGCCGCTCCACCCCCGGCAGCCGCCCCACCACCAGCAAGGCGGCGGCCAGGGTGGCCCCCGTGTTCCCCGGGCTGACGGCCGCATCCACCTGGCCGTCCCGCACCAGCCGGCAGGCGACGACCACGCTCGCCTCCCGCTTGGCCCGGACCGCGGCGACGGGCGCCTCCTCCATGCCGATCACATCGGAAGCCGGCTCGATGGCGATGGGCAGCCGGCGGGCCTCCCCATCGAGGCAGGGCTCGATGGCCTCGGGCCGGCCGACCAGCACCACCTCGGCCCAGCCCCGGCGGGCCGCCTCCACACAACCGGCCACCAACTCTGGGACCCCCCGGTCCCCGCTCATCACATCGACGGCTACCCGCCGCATCCCCTCACCTCCCCGCAGCCAGCCCCGGCCCACCCTCAGGGGCCGGGCACCACCACCAAGAACCGGCCCTGGAAGACGGGCTCCCCCTGCACCCGGCTCTCCACATCCACCCAGAACCGCCCCTGGCGCTGGCGGACCACGGTGGCCACCGCCACCACCCGCTCCCCCACCCGCACGGGCTTGACGAACCGGAGCCGGGCCCGGCCCGTCAAGGCCTGGGAGGCGTCGATGACCGACACGGCCAGGGAGTTGGCCTGGGCGAAGAGGTGATGGCCCCGCACCACCCCTGAACCGCTCAAGGCCATCCGCTCCGTGGTCTCCATCACCGAGAGGGCCCGGCGCCCCAACTCCATCTCCAACAGCTCCCCCACCACCTCATCGGCCCCCACCGAGCGGAGCTGGCTGTAGGCCATCCGGGCGAGCTTCCGGGTCCGCTCCCGGAGTTGGGGGATGCCCAGGCTCGCCCGGTCCAGGCGGATGGTCTGGACACTCACCCCGAACCGTTGGGCCAGCTCCCGGTCGGAGATGAAGGGTTCCTCTTGGATCAGACGGGCCAGCTGATGGCGCCGTTCCTCCCGCGTCACGCCTCGCTCCTCTCCGGCCTTAGCACCAGGTGCTAATCCCCGGCCTAAGGGAAGCCGCCTCGCGGCGGCTGGCCAGGAAACGGAACCGCCGGGGCTCTTGACCCCGGGCGTCCCTTATTACGCCTCCTCCTCGCCGACGGCGATCACCTGGCGCCCCTTGTACCACCCGCAGTTGGGGCAGACCCGGTGGGTCGGCTTCAGCTCGTGGCACCGGGGACACTCCACCAACTCGGGCTCCACGATGGCCCGCATCGCCCAGGCGGTGCGGCGAGTCCGGGTCCGGGCCTTGGAATGACGGCGCTTTGGATTGGCCATAACGTTTCCTCCTCACTCCTCCCCCGCCGGCCGGGATGCCTCCATCCCCTCTAGAAGATCCCGCAGGACGGCCAGACGGGGGTCTGTCTCCTCCACCTGGCATTGGCAGGTGCCCTGATTCAGGTCTTGGCCGCAGATGGGGCAGAGTCCCCGGCACTCCTCCCGGCAGAGACCCTTCATGGGGACCGCCATCATGAGCTGCTCCCGGATGAGGGGGCCCAGATCGATCCGGTTGTTCTCAAAAAACTCTACCTGGTCGTCCTCATCGGCGACCGCCTCCACCCCTTCGGGCACCCCGCCCTCTTCCTCGTCCCGGTGGCGGCGGCGCGTCCGGGGGACGAACTTCTCCTGAAAGTGGGCCTCCACCTCGGCCGGGTAGGGGCTGAGGCAGCGGCTGCAGAGCAGGGTGACGGGAACGGTGATCCGCCCCTCCACCAGGACGCCATCCCCGGTGCTGGTCGCCCGACCCTCAATGTGGACCGGCCCGCGGCAGGCCTCCACGCCAACCTCGGTCAGATCTGGCGGGCAGGGCTCATCGGTGACGAAGACCTCTGCCCGGCCCCGCTCCCTCAACAGCCGGCCGACCTGCAGCTCCATGGGCGATCACCTCCGCATTATACTGGGTTCCCTTCGACACCGTCAAGGGAAACTCCTGAACACCCCGCCCCGGTCTGGCGCCCGCCCGGGGCGCATAAGAAAGGGGACGCGGCGACCGCCCACGAGCCGACGGAGAGGAGGCGGGCCCGTCCAGTGACCTCCCCATCCCACACCCTTCCCTCCCGCCGGGTGGCTTACGCCACTGCGGCGGGTGCGGTGCTCTTTACCGCCATGGTGGTCCTCTTCCCCCGGAGCGCCTTCGAAGCCTCCCTCGACGGCCTCCGTCTCTGGTTCGAGGTGGTCCTCCCGTCGCTCCTCCCTTTCTTCGTCATGGCCCAGGTGCTGATGGGGTTGGGGGCGGTCCACTTCCTGGGGGTCTGCCTGGAGCCCTTGATGCGCCCCCTCTTCCGCCTCCCCGGCACCGCCGCCTTTGCGGTGGCTATGGGGTTGGTCTCAGGGTACCCTCTGGGGGCCAAGGTGACGGGGGACTTGCGCCGGCACCGGCTCTGCAGCCGGGTGGAGGCCGAACGGTTGGTCGCCTTTGCCAACACCGCGGATCCCCTCTTCATGTCGGGCGCGGTGGCGGTGGGCATGTTCGGCCAGGCTTCCCTCGGGGCCGTCCTCAGCTTCGCGCACTACGCCTCCGTGGTGTTGGTCGGGCTCCTCATGCGGTTCCACGGCCACCGGGAGCCGCCGCCACCCGCCCCGCCGCCGGGTGCCCTCCTCGACCGGGCGCTGGAAGCCCTCTACCAGGCCCGGGCCCGGGACGGCCGGCCGTTCGGCCATCTTCTGGGGGACGTGGTCCGGGACTCGATGATCCAGATGCTCTTCATCGGCGGGACCATCATGCTCTTCTCGGTGCTCTTGCGGGTGGCCGCCATCACGGGCCTGGTCCCCTGGGCGGCCCAGCACCTCTTGGGCCCCCTCCTGAGCCTGGTGGGGCTGGACCCGAGCCTGGCCCACGCCCTCGCGGCCGGCCTTTTCGAGCTGGACCTGGGGAGCCGGGCCGCAGCCCAAGCGGCCGCCTCCTTGCAAGACCGGGTGGTCATCACCAGCGCGGTCATCGCCTGGAGCGGGCTGGCCGTCCACGCCCAGGTGGCCGCCATGCTCCAGGGGACGGGCTGCCGCCTCGGTCCCTACATCCTGGCCCGGTTCCTGCACGGGATCCTGGCTGGGCTCCTCACCCTGCTCGCCTTCCGGGTGGCGGGTAACCTCTTTCTGGAGGCGGCCCTCCCCCTGCCGGCCCCCCTCACCCCCGGCTTTCTGGGGCGGCTATGGGGCGCGAGCCTCCGGGTCATGGGCGTCACCCTCACCCTGCTGGCCACCAGCCTCCTCTGGCAGCTTCTCCGGGCCGGCGCCCGCCGGGGACGCCGGCGGCGCTAGCCTCGCCTCACTCCATGGCGCCGTTGGTCTGGCCCTTGCTCAGCTCCGCCCGGCCGTTGCGGATCACCTCCAAGAGGTTGGTGAGGCGGCCCTCAAGATCGGTGAGCACGTCCAGGGCGTACCGGTCCGCCTCCCGCTTCAGCTCCTCGCACTGCCGGCGCGCGTCGTCGACGATCCGTTCCGCCTCCTGCTTGGCCCGCTGGACCACGTGGGAATCGGAGACCAGCTTGGCCGCGTACGCCTCCGCCCGCTGGATGGTCTCGTCCGCTTCCGCCTGGGCCTCCCGGAGAAAGGCCTCCCGCTCGCCCTGCAGCTGCTCCGCCCGGCGGATCTCCTCGGGGATGGCGTTCCGGATCTTCTCAATCAGTTCCAGGGCCAGGTCCCCATCGATGATGGCCCGCCCCGTCAAGGGCACCTCAGGAGCCCGCTGGATCAGCTCCTCCAGCTGGCCCAGGAGGTTGATCAGGTTCATCTGGGTCATCCCTCGCCTTCACCTCCCCCCCGCAGGCGGCGGATGAGCCGCCGCTCCACTTCCCTCGGCACCCACTTGCCCACGGACCCGCCGAAGCTGGCCACTTCCTTGATGATGCTGGAGCTGACGAAGCTGTAGGGCGCACTGGTCATCATGAAGATGGTCTCCACCTCCGGCGCCAGGGACCGGTTCATGGAGGCCATCTTGAACTCCGCTTCGAAGTCGGCCACAGCCCGCAGGCCCCGGACGATCACGCTGGCCTGCCGGCCCTGGGCGTAGCGGACCACCAGGCCGTCGAAGCTCTCACACTCCACATTCTCCAGGTGGCTGGTCACCAGGCGGAGCATCTCCACCCGCTCCTCCACCGAGAAGAGGGCCTTCTTGTTGGGATTCCTCAGGACTGCCACGTAGAGGCGGTCGAAGAGGTCGGCGGCCCGCTGGATGATGTCCAAGTGGCCGTAGGTCACCGGGTCAAAGCTGCCGGGATAGACCGCAATCTTCACGGCTACCCCTCCTCCCCAAGAAAAAAGCAAAGCTCGCTGGATCCGATTGGGTGCCGCCGGTGCAGCGACAGATTCGGTATCGGTTGGGGCTCTTCCTCTCCCCGGGCCCGTTCCCAAACCACCAGGCCCCCTGGGGGCACCAGCCCCAGCCGGGCCAGGGTCTCCAAGGCAGCCTGGCCCAGGCCCCGCTGGTAGGGCGGGTCCAGGAAAACCAGGTCGAACCGGTCGCCCCGCCGGGCCAGCCACGGCAGGGCCTGCCGGTCCCGCTGGATGAGAAGTTCCGCCCGGTCTTGGAAGCCGCACCGCTCCAGGTTCCGGCGGGCCACCTCCGCCGCCCGTCGGGCCGCCTCCACCAGCACCGCATGGGCCGCGCCCCGGCTCAAGGCCTCAATGGCCAGCGCCCCCGTCCCCGCGAAGAGGTCCAGCACCCGGGCCTCCACCACCCGGGGGCCCAGGATGTTGAACAGGGTTTCCCGGACCCGGTCGGACGTGGGCCGGGTCGCCCGGCCGGGGACCGCCTCCAGGCGCCGGCCCCGGGCGGTGCCTCCGATCACCCGCATCCCCACCCCTCCTCCCCCTCGGCCCGGGCCGCCGCCTCCCGGCCGATGGGCCCCCCTTCCACCGTCTCCCAGCCCACCTGTTCAATGTAGCTTTCCAGGGCCTGCCGGGCCTCCCGGAGGAGCCCTTCGTCCTCGGGAAGGGAGGCGAGCCGCCACTCGGGCGCCCCCCACTGGGCCTCGCCCAGGAGCTCCCCCGGCCCCCGCAGCCGCAGATCGGCCTCGGCGATGGCGAAGCCGTCATCCAGGGTCCGCATGGCATTGAGCCGGCCCCGGGCCTGGGGCGTGCGGGGGGTGGCGACCAGGAAGCAGAAGGCCGGGCTCCGGCTGCGGGCCACCCGGCCCCGGAGCTGGTGGAGCTGGGCCAGGCCGAATCGATCCGCGCCCTCCACCACCATCACCGAGGCCTCGGGCACATCCACCCCCACCTCCACCACTGTCGTCGCGGCCAAGACGGGCACCTCGCCGGAGCGGAAGGCTTCCAGGGTGGACCACCGCTCCTCCTCGGGCAGCCGGCCGTGGACCACCCCGATGGGGATGCCCGCCAGGGGGCCCCGAGCCAGGACGCGAACCTGCTCCACCAGGGCCTGGGCCTGAGTTTCCGAGTCGATGGCGGGAAAGATGATGAAGGCCCGCTCCCCCGCCTCCACCCGGGCCCGGACGAACCGGTACAGCTCGTCCCGCTTCCGCTCGGGGATCCAGCGGGTGTCGACAGGGTGGCGGCCCGGCGGCAGGCCCCGGAGCACGGTGACGTCCAGGTCCCCGTAGGCGGTGAGGGCCAGGGTGCGGGGCACGGGGGTGGCGGTCATGTGGAGCTGGTGGACCCCCTCCCCGGCCAGGGCCTGGCGCAACCGCACGCCGAAGCGTTGCTCCTCATCGACCACCACCAAGCCGAGCCGGGGCGGCCGGGGGAGGTTGGCGAAGAGGTGGGTCGCCACCACCACCAGGGGCTGGCCCGAGGCCAGCTCCGCCTCCACCTGGGCCCGCTCCGCCTCGTTGAGGCTGCCCGTGTACCGGAGCACCCGGACCCCCAGGCCACGGTAGAGCTCCTGCAGCCGGACCTCCTGCTGCCGGCAGAGGACCCCTGTGGGCACCACCAGCGCCGCCTGGAGCCCGCTCTCCACCGCCCGCAGGAGGGCGTACGCGGCCACCACCGTCTTCCCCGAGCCCACATCCCCCTGGAGAAGACGGCGCATGGGGAAGGGCCGGGTTAGATCCTCATCGAGGACGGCCATCGCCTCCCTCTGGCCGTCGGTCAACGAGAAGGGGAGCTGCTCCAGGAAGCGGGCGGCCAGGGGGCCTGGTGGCCCCAAGGCCGGTGCCGCTTGGGCTTGCCGGGCCGCCCGGGCCGCCTCCAGGGACCAGTTCCACAAGAAGAGCTCGTCGAAGACCAGGCGGCGCCGGGCCTGGGTCGCCTCCTCCAGGTTCTCGGGCCGGTGGAGTCGCTCGATGGCCTGCTCCAGAGGGAGCAGGGCCAAGGGGGCCCGAACGGCCTCGGGAAGATACTCCTCCACCAGGGGCAGGTAGGCGTCGAGGGCTTGGTCCACCAGCCGGCGCAGGACGCCCTGGCTCAGCCCCTGGCTCAGGGGGTAGACGGGGAGGAGCCGCCCCGCCACCTGGAGGCGACCCTCCTCTTCCAGGACCGGGTTGACCATGGTCAGGCGCCCGTTGGCGGCCCGCACCGGCCCCGAGGCGACGACCGTCGTCCCCACCGGCGGGAAGCGGACGTAGCGGGCGTGGTTGCGGGGAAGAAACCAGTGAAGCGTCAGCCGGCCCCGGGGCCCGGTGAGAACACTCTCCACCAGCAGCACCCGGGGCCGGTCGGCCAGGGGCCGGCGTTGGAAGGCACCCAGCCGGCCCCGCACTGCCCCTTCCCCCGGCTGGGCGTCGGCAGGCTCCACCACCCGGCTGTAGTCCAGATACCGCCGGGGCGGAAGGGTCAGAAGATCCCACACCCGCCGTACACCCACCCGTTCCAGCGCCGCGGCGCGCACGGGCCCCACACCCTTCAGGGTGTCGATGGGCGCACGGAGAGCCGGGTTCAGGTTTGCTCACCACCCTGTGTGATCAGCCTGAGACGGGGAGGGCGAGAACGCCGATGGTGCCAGGGCCCACGTGGGTCCCGATGGTGGGCCCCAGGTGGGTGACGATCATCTCCGCCACCTGGCACCGCTCCTCGATGCGGGCCCGGACCTGGGCCGCCTCCTCCTCGGCCTGGCTGTGCACGATGCTCACCCAGCCTGGCCGGTCGCCCAGGAAGGCGACGGTCCGGTCCACCACTTCCTGGAGGGCCCGGTTCTTCCCCCGCATCCGCTCCACGGGGACCACCTCGCCGTCCGCCAGGCTGAGGACCGGCTTAATGCTCAACAGGCCGCCAAGAAAAGATTGGGCCCGGCCGATCCGCCCGTTCCGGGCCAGGTACTCGAGGGTGTCCACCGCGAAGACCACGTGGAACTGGTCCCGCAGGGCCTCCACCTCCGCCGCCGCCTCCTGCAGGCTCCGCCCTTCCCGGGCCAGGCGGGCGGCGTGGACGGCCAGCATGCCGATCCCCATCGAAGCCATCCGGCTGTCCACCGTGACGATCTCCATCCCTTCCATCTCCCGGGCGGCGATGGTGGCCGACTGGAGGGTTCCACTCAGCTTGCTCGAGAGGTGGATGGAGAGGACCTGCTTGACCCCCGCCTCCCGCAGGCTCTCGTACACCTGCTGGAAGTCCCCCGGCGACGGCTGGCTGGTGTGGGGCGGGCGCTCCTTGTCGGTGGTCAGGCGCTGGTAGAAGGCCTCGGCCGTCAAGGTGACCCCGTCCTTGAAGACCTCGTCCCCGAAGTGGATGCTCAAGGGCACCACCCGGATCCCCAGCTCCTCCGCAAGGGAGGCGGGGAGATCAGCACCACTATCGGTCACAACGGCAAAGGTCCGATCAACCATGGCGGTCTCCTCAAGCCTCTCCGGCGAGGGCCTACTCGACGGAGAGGATGTAGTAGTAGAGCGGCTGCCGCCCGGCGTAGAGCTCCACGCTCAGGTCGGGGAAGCGCTCCTCCACCTGGCGGCGCATCGCCTCAGCCTCCTCATCGGTCACATCCTCGCCGTAGTAGAGGCTGATGACCTCCGAATCTTCCGTCACGATCCGCTCCAGCACCTTCAGGACCACCTGGCTCCGGTCGGGGCCGGCCACCACCAGCTCCCCTTCCACCAGGCCGATCATGTCGCCCTTGCGGACCTGAATGCCGTTGTTCTGGGAGTCCCGAACCGCGTACGTCACCTCGCCGGTCCGCACCTGCTCACCGGCCCGGCGCATCAGCTCCAGGTTCTCCTCCACGCTCCGGTTGGGGTCGTAGGCCAGCATGGCCGCCATCCCCTGGGGCAGGGTCTTGGTGGGGATGACGTGGACGTGCCGGTCGGTCAGCTCGATCACCTGGTTGGCGGTGAAGATGACGTTCCCGTTGTTGGGCAGGATCACCACATGCTCGGAGCCGACGGACTCCACCGCCTCCAGGATCTCCTGGGTGCTGGGGTTCATGGTCTGGCCGCCCTTCACCACCCGGGCGGCCCCCAGGCTGGTGAAGATCTCGGCCAGGCCGTCGCCCACCGCCACCACCACGGCCTGGAGGGCGGCCTTCTGCACCGGGCTGGGCGGGGTGGCCACCGCGGCCCCCACCGCGCTGGCGGGCCGCTCGCTCTGGCCGTTGTTGGCGTGGAGGGCCGACGCGCCCGTCTCCCGCTGCTTCTGGGCCGCCTGGCGGTTCTGCTCCCGCATGTTCCCCACGGAGACGTTGAGCAGCTCGCCGAAACGGAGGCCGACCTCCAGGGCCTGACCGGGGTGTTCGGTGTGGACGTGGACCTTGACGACCTCCCCGTCCCCCACCACCAGCACCGAGTCGCCCAGCTCCTCAATCTGGGCCCGGAGGGTGTCGATGGGCACATCCTTGCCCCGGACGAGGAACTCGGTGCAGTAGCCGTGCTCCACCTCTGTCTCCACAATCCCCTGCCGGTGGAGCTCGGCCAAGGACTGCTCAAACGGCGACGAATCCGATGCAGCCCGGTCCGGCTGGGCCTGGACCGGCGCCACCCGCTCCCCCGCGAGGCAACCCTCAAACCCCTCGAGGATGACCACGTACCCCTGCCCGCCCGCGTCGACCACGCCCGCCTCCCGGAGGACGGCCAGCTGTTCCGGCGTACGGGCCAGGGCCTGCCTGGCCGCCTCCGCGGCCACCTGAAAGACCGGCGTCAGGTGGTCGGCCACCGCCGCGGCCTTGACCGCCTCCCGGCCCGCCGCGCGGGCGACGCTGAGGATCGTCCCCTCCACCGGGCGGATGACCGCCCGGTAGGCGGTCTGGGCCGCCTCCAGCAGGGCCTGGGCCACCCGCTGAGGCCCCAGCGGCCCGGGCGCCTCCAAGCCCTTGGCGAAACCGCGCAAAATCTGAGAAAGAATCACCCCGGAGTTCCCCCGGGCCCCCATGAGCGCCCCCTTGGCCATGGCGCGGGCCACCAGGCGAGGATCGTCCTCCTGGACCCTCTCCATCTCCGCCAGGGCCGCCTGCAGCGTCAGCAGCATGTTGGTGCCCGTGTCACCGTCAGGAACGGGGAAGACGTTGAGTGCGTTCACCTCGTCCCGGGCCAGCTCCAAGCGGGTGGTGGCCTCCTGGATCAGCTGACGCAACAGGTCCCCCGTCAGATGCTTGACCTTCACCGAACTCCCCCCGCGACTACGCCATCTCCGTGAGCGGGGCCCGCCCTTCCCGCTCGGGCCGCTCCACCCGCACACCCTGGACGTGGACGTTGACGGCCCGGACCTTCAGCCCCAGCAGGCGCTCCACCTGGTAGCGGACCTGCTCCTTGACGTTCTCCGCCACTTCGGCGATGTTGACGCCGTACTGGACCACCACGTAAAGATCGATGACGGTGCTGCCATCCGCGTCCAGCCGGACCCGGACCCCCCGGTCGATCTGGTCGTGGCCCAACAGCTCCGACAGGCCGTCCTGGACGTTTCGGGCGGCCATGCCCACCAGGCCATAGCAGGAGACGGCCGCGGCCCCCGCGACGGCCGCGATCACCTCATCGGCGATGCGCACCTTGCCCAGTTGGCTGTCCAAACTCTCCGGCACCGCCGGCCCCCCTTCCCTCGACGCCAGCCCCCGGGGGCGCCTCCCCACCTCCGGACGCCCCGCGCACCGGCGCAGGCCTGACCTAAACGGTTCTATATCACCGGCCCTTCTCCTTGTCAACGACCGGACTCTTATGGTAGACTTCTAGCCGTGCCCACCGCAGGCTCGTCAAGCCAGGCGTGAAAGGAGGGCTCCGTATGGCACGGCGCTGCTACTACTGCAACCGGGGCACCCAAACAGGCAACCAGGTGAGCCACTCCAACCGGAAGACGCGCCGCAAGTGGTACCCCAATCTGCAGCGGATGCGGATCCTTGTCGACGGCCAACCCCGCCGCCAGTACGTCTGCACCCGCTGCCTCCGGTCGGGCCGGGTGCTGCGCGCGCTCTAAGCCGGCGCCTGACGCGAGGAAACCTGGGAGAGCTCGGGTGATGGTTGGCGTCCCTTGATCCGTCTGCTCCGTCCCAGGTCTTCCTTGCCCGCAGGGGGAGTTTATCGTATTTTTTCTGGTCATGTGGACCAGTGGATCGGATCTCGTGAGGCCCGAGGCATCGGGCCTTTTTCGCGCTCTGCCGCAGCTCTGGCGAGCAGGCCCGCCGATCCCTACATGACCGGCTGGGCCCGCGGGCATCCCCCTCTCCTCGCCGAGCCCCCCGGTTTCCTAAGAGTATGATACTTTCCATTTGTGGGTCAGTCAAGTCTGATTAAACTTTGGTTTAGCCTCACCATCCAAGGCCGCCTCCGCCGCCGCCCGGAGCTGGGCCAGGGCCTCGGCCGGGTCCGGCGCGCCGAAGACGGCTGACCCGGCCACCAGGGTGTCCGCGCCGGCCCGGACCGCCTGGGCTACCGTCTGCAGGTCGATGCCGCCGTCCACCACGATCCGCCGGTCGAGCCCCCGCTCCTCCAAGAGGGCCCGGAGCTGGGCCACCTTCCGCAAGGTGGCGGGGATCAGCTTCTGGCCGCCCCAACCCGGATTGACCGTCATGACCAGGATGGCCTCGCACTCCTCCATGACCCACTCCACCGCCTCCAAAGGCGTGCCGGGGTTGAGGGCGACGGCCCGCTCCACCCCCAGCTGGCCCAGGCTTTGGAGGAGACGATGGATGTGCGGCGTCGCCTCCACGTGGACCGCGATCCGCCGGGCCCCCGCCCGAACGTACTGCTCCACCGAGCGCTCCGGTTCCGTGATCATCAGGTGGACATCCAAGGGGGGCGCGCCCGCCCGGCGGAGGGCCTCCACCACGTTGGGCCCGAAGGTCAGGTTGGGCACGAAGTGACCATCCATCACGTCCACGTGCAGCCAGTCCGCATCCGAGACAGCAGAAGCCGCCTCCCCCAGCCGAGCGGGGTCGGCGGCGAGGATCGATGGGGCCATCCAGATCACGACTGAAGCTCCTCCTTACCGGTACCGGTTTCGATAGGCCTCGATCACTTCGTCCAAGAGACGCCGGTACTGCTCGTAGCGCAAGGGGGGAATGGTGCCTCGCTCCACCTCGTCCCGCACGGCGCAGCCGGGCTCGCTGGCGTGGAGGCACCCGTCGTACCGGCAATTGCGGGCCGGCTCGGCGAATTCCGGGTAGGTGGCGGGCAGCTCCCGGGGCTCGATCAGCGGCAGGTCCAGACGGCTGAATCCGGGGGTATCGGCCAGCCAGCCGTCCCCCACCCGGCAGAGGCGGACGGAACGGGTGGTGTGCCGACCCCGGCCCGACTTCCGGCTGACGGTCGATGTCTCCTGGGCCGCCTCGGGAACCAGCCGGTTGAGGATGGAGCTCTTGCCCGCCCCCGACGGGCCGGCCAGCACCCCGACCCCATCCCCCAGGGAGGCGACCAGCGCCTCCATGCCGCGGCCGGTGGCCGCGGAGACGACGACGCTTGGGTAGCCGGGCACCCGGTAGATGTCGATCAACGCCAGGCTCTCTGGCTCCGCTTCCAGATCGGCCTTGTTCCAGACGATGAGCGGCTCCAGACCGGCCAAATGGGTGAGCACCAGGAGCCGGTCCAGGAGGAAGCTCTGGGGACGGGGCTGGGCCAGGGCCATCACCACCAGCACCCGGGTGACGTTGGCCACCGCGGGCCGCTGGAGGAGGCTGGCCCGGGGCAGGACCTCCTCCACCCGGCCCGTGCCCGGCTCATCCTCGAAGAGCAGGACCCGGACCAGGTCGCCGGGGTAGATACTGGCGGCCCCTTTGAGGCGGCCCCGAGCCCGGCACATGACCGTCTCCCCCGGCCCCACCGCTACGTGGTAGAAGCCGGCGATCACCTGCACCACCCGGCCTGTCCTGAGCGCGTCCACCTCGCACAGCCTCCCGATTTACCGGAGGGGCAACTCCTGAATCATGGAACCGTCCAAGTAGACCTGAACCAAGGGGGAGGCCCCCGTCGCCTCCAGGGGCAGCTCCACCCGGCTGCCGCCCGGATGGTAGGCCCGGTGGATTTCCCGGGCCCCCCGGTCGTCGATGAGGACCACCAGCACCTCCTGGGCCGGCCCCTCGGGGACTTGGATGGTCACCTGGGTCCGCAGCATCCCTTGAGAGACCTGGGGCCGCTCGGGAACGGTGGCCGCCGGCTCAGGGGTGCGGGCCTCATCGGGCTGGCCCGTCGCGTAGACCAGGTTGACCACCGAGCCGACGGGCACCCGGGTCCCGGGCCCGGGCTCCTGGTGCAGGATCTCGCCCACGGGGGCCGCCGCCTCCCGGGGCTGGGCCTCGCCCAGCTGGAGGCCCAGCTCGCCCAGACGGGCCTCCGCCTGGGAGAAGAGCTGGCCCCGAAGGTCGGGGACCACCACCGTCAGCCCGGCGCCGCCCCGGCTCACCACCAGATCGACCAGCTGGCCTGCCTCCACCTCCGCCTCGGCCGGCGGGTTCTGCTCCAGAACCTGCCCTGGGCTGATCTCCGGGGCGTAGCGCTCCTCCACCCGGCCCACCCGCAGGCCCGCCTCATTCAGGATCAGCCGGGCCTCCCGAAGGGCCATCCCCTCCACGGCCGGGACCGTCACCACCTCAGGTCCGGTGCTCACCACCACCCAGATGGTCCGTCCCGCGCGAACCGTCCGCCCCGCCCGGGGATCCTGAGAAATGATGTGGTTTTGGGGGACCTCGGCGCTGGCCAGGAGGTAGCGGGTCTCCAGCTTGAGGCCCAAAGCGCTAGCCCGGGTCTGGGCCGCCTCCAGGCTCTGCCCCACCAGGTCGGGGACGACCACCTCGGGCGGGAAGAGGAGGGCCGCGAGGGCCCGGGCCCCCAACACCCCGGCCAGGGCCACCGCCAAGACCACCCCGGCCACCCACATCCAGGTCGGGACCCGTCGCCTGCGTCGTGCTGCCACGTCCTCCCCTGCCTCCTCCCCCGCCTCCCCCACCGGGTCGCTCACCCGCTGGAACCGGCGGGTCGCCTCCTCGTGATCGTACCGGCGGGCCAGCTCTTCCAGCTCCTCCTTCAAGGCCAAGGTGGAGCGGGCCCGGCGCCGGGCCTCCTTGGAAAGGAGGCGCAGGACCAGGGCCTCCACATCCTCGGGCACCTCGGCCCGGAGCCGCCGGGGCCGGGTCGGCTCCGACTGGAGGTGCTTGAGAATCACCGCCGCCGTCGACTCGCCCCGAAAGGGGGCCTGGCCCGTCAGCATCTCGTACAGGGTGGCCCCCAGGGAGTACAGGTCCGAAAGCCCCGTCACTTCCTCGCCCCGGGCCTGCTCCGGCGAGACGTACCCGACCGACCCCAGGACCGTCCCCGTCTGGGTGAGGCTGCTCTCGCTGGCCGCCCGGGCGATGCCGAAATCGGTCACCTTCACCTGGCCCGAGGTGGAGATGAGGATGTTGGCCGGCTTCACATCCCGGTGGACCAGCCCCTGGCTGTGGGCCGCGGCCAGGGCCCCGGCCACCTGGGCCGCCACGTCCAGGGCCTCGTGGACCGGCAAGGGCCCCCGCTCCTGAAGGAGGGCCCGCAGGGTCCGGCCCCGGACGTACTCCATGACGATGTAATAGGTCCCCGCATCCTCGCCCACGTCGAAGATGTTGACCACATTGGGATGGGAGAGGCTCGCCGCGGCCTGGGCTTCCCGCCGGAAGCGCTGGACAAACTCCTCATCGGAGGCGAACTGGGGGTGGAGGATCTTGACCGCCACCGCCCGCTCCAAGAGGAGGTCCGTCGCCCGGTAGACCTCCGCCATACCGCCGTGTCCGACCCGTTCTTCCAGGCGGTACCGCCCGCTTAAGATCTGCCCGACCACGGGTCAGCCTCCTCCGCCCATCATCTCGAGTGCGGCCCGCAGGATCTTGGCCGCGATGGGCGCCGCCACCCGGCCGCCCGATCCGCCGTGTTCCACCACCACCGCCGCCGCCACCCTGGGGCGGTCGGCGGGGGCAAAGCCGATGAACCAGGCATGGGGTGGCTTGCCGGCCACCTCTGCCGTGCCCGTCTTCCCCGCCACCGGCGGCTCCCCCCGGGCGGCGGTGCCCGTCCCTTCCTCCACCGCCAGGGCCATGGCCGCCTGGACCCGCTGGGCCACCGCCAGGGGCAGAAGCCGCGGCCCTTCCTGGACACGGGGCGCCGGCCGGCCTTCCATCCACCGGACCAACCGGGGGGTGAGCGCCCGCCCGCCGCTGGCGATGACACCCGCCACCAGGGCCATCTGCAGGGGCGTGAACGCGATGGCGCCCTGGCCGATCCCAACAAGGGCCGCCTCCCCGAGGCTCAAGGGCTCCGGGGGGAGGTGGCCGGCCCGGGTGGGGATCTCCAAGGGGGGCGCCCCGTCCAGGCCCAGACGGCGCGCCAGCCCGGTGATCTGGGGACCCAAGGCGACGCCCAGCTGCCTGAAGACCAGGTTGTCCGATCGGGCCAGCGCCAGATCCAAAGGGGCCCGGCCCGGCCCGGGGAGCCCGACGGTACCCCCGGCTTGAGCCGCCTCCAGCGCGGCGGCCATCACCACCACTTTGAAGGCCGATCCTGGGGCATACAGGCCCTGGACGGCCCGGGGGAAGAAGGGCCGGTCGGCATCGGCCCGCCAATGCTCCCAGCCCTGATCGAGGGCGCCCGGGTCGAAGCCGGGCAGGCTGACCAGCGCCAACAGCTCGCCCTCGGGGATCGAAAGCACCACCGCCGCGCCGGGCCGGCCGTCAAACCAGCTTTCCGCGGCCCGGTGCAACTCGCGGCTGATGGTGAGGGCCACATCAGCCCCGCCGTGGCGGGCGGCCAGCCACCCGTCCAGGCTCAGCTCGAGCCCAGCCAGCCCAAAGCGGGGGTGAACGTAGCCCAGCACCGGCGCGAGGCTGGGCGGAACGGTGTAGCGCCGGGCGGGGCCCCACCCCCCTGGACCGCTGACGGCCAAGGCTTCTCCGGTCCGATCGTAGATTCCTCCCCGCCCCGGGAGCCCCGCCGCCGGGCGGAGCCGGGCCAGGCGAGCCTCCAAGGCCACCCCCCACGGGGTGGGCGCCGTCCAGAGCCCCGCGGTCACGGCCAGAAGGAGCATCCCCGCGGCCGCCGCCCGCCTCAGCCAGCGCGCGCCCCGGCGCCCCCGAGCCGCTGGCGGGCCCCCCAGAGGAGCCAGCCCAAGAGGACCCCGTGGGCCACCAGGGCGCTGCCGCCCCGGCTCACCAGAGGCAGGGGCAGGCCCGTCAGGGGCGCCAGGCCCAGCCAGCCCGCGGTGGGCAGGAGGGTCTCCAGGCCCCACAGAACGGCGACCAGACCCGTCAGCAGGCGGGCCGCTCCCTCGGCCGTCTCGGCCATCCCCAACCCCCTGGCAACGATGGACCATTGCAGGTACAGAATGCCCCAAACGGCCACCAGGCCCGCTCCCGGCGCCACCACCGCCAGGGGCAAGTCGGTGGCGCCGGCCGGCACCGCGAGGCCATCGCCAAAGCCCCCCGGCCGCCCCCACAGGCCCCCCAGAGCCAGGGAGGCGAGGCCCTGCCACAGCTGGTAGGCCCCTGCGGTCTCCAGCCGCCAGAGGGCGCGCATGCCCTCGACCCGGGCGAGGGCATGGGGGTAGAGGCCCAGGAGGAGCAGGCCCGCTCCCCCGGCCAGGAGGAGAGCGCCCAGGGGCACCCGGGCCGGGTACCCGGCCAGCAGGAGGCCCGCCGGCAAGAGGAGGGCCACCAAGGCGGCCCCGCCCAGATCCCGCTGGGCCACCAGGGCCCCGGCGAAGCCAGACCAGAGGAGGGCAAGCCAGACCAACTCCCGGGCGGGCAGGGGGCCGGATGGCTCGGAGATGCCGTGGGAGGCGCTCCCCGGCGGGGCCAGGCCCAGCCGGCCCGCGAGGAGCAGGATGGCCCCCACCTTGGCCAGCTCCACCGGCTGGAGCTGGAGCGGGCCAGCCCGGAGCCAGGCTCGGGCCCCGCCCGCTGCCGATCCCACCACCAGGGGCAGGATGAGCGCCACCAACGTCACGCAGGTTGGGATGCGGGGATCCCGCACCAGGCGTTCCCAAGGCAACAAGCTGACGGCCAAAGCAAGCCCGGATGCAGCCACCCAGAGGAGACCCTGGATGAGCCAGTCCTCGGGGGTGGTGGCGAGGCGCACCACCAGGCCCGCCGCGGCCAGGCTGCCCGCGGCGCTGAGGAGCCCCGCCCCTTCCTGCCCGGCCGCGGCCCCGGCCAGCAGGACGGCCCCGCCGCTCCAGGCACTCCACCAGCCCAGGAGACCAGCGTGGCCCGCCAGGGCCTCCCCCCCGCCCAGGCGGAGAAGGCCCAGGCCCAGGAGGGCCCCCGGGAGCAGGGCCCGGCCGGCAAGGCCGGCCCTAAGACCCCTAGCCGTCGGCCCCAAGGACATCGCCCTCGTCCAGGCTGACCACCACCACCGTCACGTTGTCGGGCGCCCCCTGCTCCAACGCTTTCTCGGCCAGGCGGGCGGCCTGCTCCGCGGGCGAGCCGCCTCGGGCCAGGAGCTCCCGCATGGTGGCGTCGGAGACCACGCTGCTCAGCCCATCGGTGCAGAGAAGGAGCCGGTCCTCCGGCCGCGCCTCCAGGCTGTAGAGGTCCACCTCCAGGGTGGCCTCCAAGCCCAAGGCCCGGGTGAGCAGGTGACGCTGGGGATGGGTCCGGGCCTCATCGGCCCGCAGGTAGCCCAGGGCGACCAGCTCAGCCACCACCGAGTGGTCCCGGGTCACCTGGCGGAGGCGGCCCTGCCGGTAGAGGTAGGCCCGGCTGTCCCCCACGTGGGCGATCCACCATCGCCCGCCGGCCAGGTGGGCCGCGGTGAGGGTGGTGCCCATGCCGGCGTAGTCCGGCCGGGTGAGGCTGAGGGTGTAGACCCGCCGGTTGGCCTCGTGGACTGCAGCCACCAAGGCCGCGCCCGGGTCGTCCCCCTCCAACGGGTAGCTGACCAGAGCCTCCAGCGCGGCCGCGCTGGCCACCTCTCCCGCCTGGTGGCCGCCCATGCCGTCCGCCACCGCCACCAGCCGGTCATGGATCCGGTAGCCATCCTGGTTGCTCGGCCTCAGCTGTCCCCGGTCCGTGACCGCCCCCACCCGCACCTGGCTCCCTCCCCTTCCCACCAACCCACCCGGCCTCACACGTCCTCAGGCCCTTCCTCCTCCAGAACCAGCCGCGAGCTGCCCACCTCCACCTCGTCGCCCGCCTGCAGCCAGCCACTGTCGACGGGCTCGCCGTTGACAAAGGTCCCGTTGGTGCTGCCCAGATCCTCCAACCACCAGAAGCCGCCCCGCCAGAGGAGGCGCGCGTGGCGGCGGGAGACGCCCCGGTCACTCAAGGCCACGTGGACGGGAGGCTCCCGGTCCGTCGCCCGGCCGATGAGGATCTCCCGGCTGCGCAAGGGGATGATGGTGCCCCGGTCGGGACCGGCCACCACCACCAGCCGCCCCGACGGCTCCGCCTCCGGCGTCGCCCGGTACCGGCGCCCGGAGCCCTCGCCCAGGGGCTCGGGCTCGTCACCCGTCCCCGCGGGAAGCTCCTCCCACTCAGGCTCGATCTCAGGCTCCATCCTTGCCCACGGCCGGGTGGCCGACTCCCCGGCCAGCTCCGGCGCCTCCCAGGCCGCGGGGGCCGACTCCGTCAGGAACGGTTCATCCTCCAGACAAGACGCATCCTCCGGGTCGTCTGCGGACCATGCCTCCTCGGGCTCGGCGGTGGCGGGGCTGGCCGCCTGGGGCCGGGCTTCCGCCACGGGCGGCTCGGGCCCCGTCTCAGGCTCCTGGAACCGGGCCTCCACCCGGACCGACCCTTGAGGCTGATCGTCCGCCACCACCCACTCCAGCTCCGGCGGGCTGACGAACGCGTACCCATGGCGCTGGGCCAGGTCCCGCAAGTACTCGGTCAGCTCCACGGTGAGGGTCCGCCGGATGGGCCGCAACTCTTCCCAGTCCCCGGGGTGGAGGAAGACCCGGTAGCGGTTGGGAACGTAGGTCTGGAGGATGCTTTCCCGGCGACCCGCCAGCAACTCGGCCTCCAAGGCGCGCCCCACCCGCACCGGCTGGAATCCACCCCGCCGGCTCCGGCGGCCCTCCCGGACCCGCCCCAGCCACGCCTCCAACCTCTCGGCCCAGTTGTCCACACGGCGACCCCCCACTCGGCGCGCCGGCCGTCGTGCCCACCCTGCGGTTCGCCGTCCACCGGGTATTCTACACAAGGAAAGGCCTTCCTTTCCAGTGGGGCCGGCGGCGGAACGGCTTTGCCACCGGCCTTTGGGGCCCGCCGGCCCGCCCGCGGGGTGCTGGCGCCCGTCCCAGGCCCGGCGGGATGCGGGTCCGGCGAGAGCTTGACAGGAGCGCCCCTCACCGGTAGACTGGATTTCGCGACGGGGTGTAGCTCAGCTTGGTTAGAGCGCTGCGTTCGGGACGCAGAGGCCCGCGGTTCAAATCCGCGCACCCCGACCAAACCTGATGCCAGAGGACATGACGCCGGAAGGCGTCATGTTCGCGTTTGGGGGAGGCCGGGCCGGCGGGCCCTGGGGTCACTGGGTCCGGGCGGCCCGGGCTCCCGGCGCCCGGAACCGCAGGTAATCGGCGAGGTGGGCGATCACCATGGAGTTGGTGGGGAATCGGTCCCGGCGCCCTTTGCCGATGAGCTGCTCCAGAAGCTCCCGGTTGCCGTTCTCCCAGCCGGCGATGATGGCATTCCGGACCGCGGCCTCCACCCCGGCGGGGCTGGTCTCGTACTTCTCAGCCAGGGCCGGGTAGAGCCGCTTGGTGAGGGTGCCGCCCAAGAGCTGCTCGTCCTGGAGGACCATCACCACCGCATCCCGCAGGTAGGCATACCCCTTGAAGTGGGGCGGGATGCCCAGCTCGTGGAGCATCTGGGTCACCTGGCTCTCCCAGTCTACGGTGACCGGGTACTGGGCTGCCGCACTCTCCTCCTTGACCACCGTGTACTCCGACCCGCCAGGCCCGAACTGGCGGATCCGCTCCACCAGCACGTCCAGGTTGAAGGGCTTGACGACGAAATAGTCGGCACCCAGGGCTGTCAGCCGCTGGATGATGTCCTCCCGGCCCATGGCCGTCAGGACGATGACGCGGGGGCGCGGCTGAACCCCCAGGGTGGCCAGCCGCTCCATCACCGCGATGCCGTCCAGCTTGGGCATGGTGATGTCGAGGATGACCACATCCGGCTGGTGTTCGGCGATCATGGCCAGGCACTGCTCGCCATCGTACGCGGTCCCGACGACGGTCACATCAGGCTGGGAGGAGAGGTACCGGTCGAGAATCTCACAGAGCTCCACGTTGTTGTCAGCAATCAAAACCCGTGTCAGCGCGCCTTCCTCCTCAACGCGGCGCGCTCTCCCCTAGCGCGCCCTGGTGACGCCCAGGGTTTTCCACATGATGAGACATTTCTCCTCTTGCATTTGCCTGCTATCTTCATCGTTTTTCAAAGAGGGCGAGAAAGAAGCCGTCGGTCTGGTGCCGGTGGGGCAGGAGGATGACGGAACCCTCTTCCCCCGGCTCCACCGGAGCCCCGGCCGCCTCCAGAAGCCGCTTGACCTCCTCCCGGTCCACGGGCACCATCTCAGGGTGTTGGGCCACCAGCCAGCGGACCTGCTCCAAGGTCTCCTCCGGCTCCACGCTGCAGGTGGCGTAGAGGAGCCGCCCGCCGGGCCGCAGCACCCGGACGGCCTGCTCCAGGAGGGCCTGCTGGATAGGGACCCGGGACCGGATGGTTTCGGGGCTGCTCCGCCACCGGATCTCGGGGCGGCGTCCCACCACCCCCAGGCCGCTGCACGGCGCGTCCAGGAGGACCCGGTCGAATCGGTCCCGCCACGCCTCGGGCAGGGCCCGGGCGTCCATGGCCACCGTTTGGATCACGTCCAGCCCCAGCCGGGCCGCGGCCTCGTCCACCTGCCGGAGCTTGCCGGGGTGGAGGTCCAGGGCGACCAGCCGGCCCTGGTTCTGCATCAGCTCGGCCAGGTGGGTCGCCTTTCCCCCGGGAGCGCTGCACAGGTCCAAGACCGCCTCGCCCGGTTGGGGGGCGAGCAAGTGCCCGGCCAGTTGGGAGCTCTCATCCTGGGGGGTGATCCACCCGGCCTGGAAGGCCCGAGCATCGGCGATCCGGCCCCCGTGGAGCCGCAACGCCCCGGGCAGCAGGGCCCCCCGCTCCACCCGGAAGCCGTCCGCCTCCAGGGAGCGGGCCGCCTCCTCCGGCTCGGCGCGGAGCCGGTTGACCCGGACGGCCACCGGCGACTCCCGGTTGTTCGCCTCCAGCCACGCCTCCAGCTCCGGGGGCTCTACCCGGGCAGCCCACCGCTCCACCAGCCACGCCGGGTGGGCGTGCCGCTCGGCCAGCCCGGCCAGGCCCTCCCCCGGCGGCTCCAGCGCTTCCCGCCGGCTCATCCGCCGGCAGATGGCGTTGACCAGCCCCGCCGCCTGGGGGCGGAACTGGTGGGCCAGCCGGACGGCCTGGTCGCAGGCAGCCTCCGGGGGGATGCTCGCCAGCATGAGGAGCTGGTAGCCCGTCAGCCGGAGGATCACCCGGGTGGCGGGATCCAACGCCTTCACCGGTCTTCCGGCCAGCCGCTCCACCCAGCCGTCGATCCGGCCCTGCCACCGGAGGGTGCCGTAGACCAGCTGGGTGGCCAGGGCCCGGTCCCGGGGATCCAGGCGCCGCCGCTCCAGGGCCGCGTGGAGGGCCCGGTTGGCGTACGCCCCGTCCCGCTCCACCCGGAGCAGGACGTGGGCGGCCACCTGGCGGGCCGGGCTGGCCTCGCCCCCGCGGGGAGCCCGCCCATCCAGCCTCACGGCGCGTTCGACCCCATCCGCTCGCCCGGCTCGGTGGGGAAGCCGTTCAGGTAGTCCCGGGCCGTCATGGTCCGCTTCCCCGCCGGCCGGAGCTCCAGGATCTCCAGGACGCCGTCCCCGGTCTGGATCAGGAGCCGGCCATGCCGCACCGCCTCCAGAACCTGCCCCGGCTCGGCGGAACCCCCGGCCTCACCGGGCGCCACCACCGCCGCCCGCTCCACAATCAGCCGGCGGTCGCCATGGAAGGTGACCGCCCCCGGGTGGGGATGGAGGGCCCGAATGTGGCGCTCCAACGCCACCGCCGGCCGGTTCCAATCGAGGACCTGCTCCTCGGGCCGCAGCTTGGGGGCCAAGGTGGCCAGGCGATCGTCTTGGGGGGTGGGCGTCAGGCTCCCCTCCTGCAGGCGCTGGAGGGTCTCCACCAGGAGCCGTGCCCCCAGCTCGGCCAGCCGGTCGTGGAGGCTGCCCGCCGTCTCATCGGGGCCGAGGGGGATCGCCTCCTGGAGGAGGATGGGGCCCGTATCCCACCCCTCATCCATCAGCATGGTGGTGATCCCGCTCTCGGTGTCGCCGGCCATGATGGCCCGGGGGATGGGGGCCGCCCCCCGGTGGCGGGGCAGGAGGGAGGCGTGGACGTTGATGCAGCCCAGGGGGGGCAGCTGGAGGACCCGGGGCGGGATCTTCTGCCCGAAGGCGACCACCACCACCGCCTCGGGCGCCAGGCGATCCAGCCACTCCAGCACCTCCGGCTCCGCCAGGCGCTCGGGCTGGTGGACCGGAAGGCCCAGCTCGAGGGCCGCCGCCTTCACCGGCGACGGGGTGAGGCGATGCCCCCGGCCCCGGGGGCGGTCAGGCTGGGTGATCACCGCCTGGATGGGGAAGCCGGCCTCCACCAGGGCCCGCAGGCTGGGCACGGCAAAGTCAGGGGTGCCCATGAAGACCACTGAGGGACGCCGGCTCATGGGGCCACCTCCTGGCGGAGGAGCTCCTCCCGGTCGATCTCCACCGCGACGGGCTCCTCCTCCCCCTCCCGCTCCTCCTCCCGGAAAAGGCGGGTCGCCCGGTCCACGATGAGGATCCCGTCCAGGTGGTCGATCTCGTGCTGGAGCGCCCGGGCCAGAAGGCCGTCGGCCTCCACCCGGAAGGGCCGGCCCTCCAGATCCAGAGCCTCCACGGTCACCTGGGCCGCCCGTTCGACGTAGGCGGTGATCTTGGGGATGCTGAGGCACCCCTCCACATCCACCGCCGTCCCCTCCCGGGCGACGATGACCGGGTTGAAGAGGGTGATGAGCCCGTCCCCCACATCGACCACCGCCAGACGGACCCCCTTCCCCACCTGGGGCGCGGCCAGGCCCACACCGTTGGCCGCGTACATGGTCTCAGCCATATCCTGCGCCAGGCGGGCCAGCTTCTTGGTCACCCGGGTGACGGGCTTGGCCGGCCGCCGCAAAACCGGGTCGGGATAGAGACGGATCTCCCGCACCGCCACACTCCCACCTCCGTTCGTCCCCTCACACACTATACCACGGGCCTGGCCGCCGGCCCGTCAGAGCAGGCTGACGGGATCCATGTCCAAGACCGCCTGGCAGCCCCGCCCCATCCGGCGGGCCCGCAGCTCATGGCCCGCCTCCAGAAGATCGTCCAAAGGACCTACCAAGAGGACCTGCCACCGCCAGTGATCCTTCAGCTTGGCCAAGGGCGCGGGGGCCGGGCCCAGCACCCGGTACCGCTCCCCGGCCCGGCGTGCCTTCAGAGCCTGGGCGACCCCTCGGGCCTCGGCCTCCACGGCCTGGGCCTGCCGGCCTTGGATCAGGACCCGCAGCAGATGGGTGAAGGGCGGGTACCCCAGCCGCCGCCGGTAGGCCAGCTCCCGCTGGAAGAAGGCCCCGTAGTCGTGCTCCCGGGCCGCCTGCAGGCTGTAGTGCTCGGGCAGGTAGGTCTGGACCAGGACCTCCCCCGGAAGAAGCCCCCGCCCCGCCCGGCCCGCCACCTGGGTGATGAGCTGGAAGGCCAGCTCGGCGCCGCGAAAGTCCGGGAAGCGCAGGGAGGTGTCGGCGTCGATCACCCCCACCAGGGTGACCCGGGGGAAGTCCAACCCTTTGGCCACCATTTGGGTCCCGACCAGGATGTCCCCTTGGTGGGCTTCGAACCGGCGCAGGATCCGGTCGTGGGCCCCCTTGCGGGCGGTGGTGTCCGCATCCAGCCGGAGGACCCGGGCGCCGGGCAGGAGGCGGTAAAGCGCCTCCTCCACCTGCTGGGTGCCCACGCCCATGCCGCTCAGCTCCGCCCCGCCGCAGGCCGGGCAGGTGCGGGGGACGGGCCGTTCGGTGCCGCAGTAGTGGCACCGGAGGCGGTGGCCCACCTTGTGGTAGGTGAGGCTCACCTGGCAGTGGGGGCACTCCACCACCGCCCCGCAGATCCGGCAAAGGAGGAAACTCTGGTAGCCCCGGCGGTTGAGGAGGAGGATGGCCTGCTCTTCCCGCTCCAGGCGGGAGACGAGGGCCCGCTCCAGGGCCCGGCTGAAGAGCCCCTGGTGGCCCTCCTTCAGCTCCTGCCGCAGGTCGATGAGGCGGACCCGGGGGAGCCTCCGCCCATCCACCCGCTGCCCCATCTCCAGCCGCAGGATGCGGCCCCGTGTGGAGGCATAATAGCTTTCCAAGGAGGGCGTGGCGCTCCCCAGGACACAAAGGGCCTTGGCCCGCCGGGCCCGCTCCATGGCCACCTCCCGGGCGTGGTAGCGGGGCGACTCCTCTTGCTTGTACGAGGTGGCGTGCTCCTCGTCCACCACCACCAGGCCCAGCCGCCGGGTGGGGGCGAAGATGGCCGAGCGGGCCCCCACCACCACCGGGGCCTCGCCCCGGTAGATCTTCCACCAGTGATCGTACCGCTCGCCCTCGGACATGCCCGAGTGGAGCATGGCCACCCGCCCGGGGAATCGCCCCTGGAACCGACGCATGGCCTGGGGGGTGAGGGCGATCTCGGGCACCAGGAGGATGGCCTGCTGCCCCCGGGCCAGGACCCGCTCGATGAGCTGGAGGTAGACCTCCGTCTTGCCGCTCCCCGTCACCCCGTGGAGGAGAATCGTCTCCCCCGTGCCCAGGCGGGCCTCCGCCTCGGCCACCGCCCGGGCCTGCTCCGCGGTCAGCTCCACCGGCGGCATAGGCTCCCGCCAGGCGACGTAGGGGTTCCGCTCCACCGTGATGGGGATCGCCTCGATCAGCCCCTTGGCCGCCAGGCTCCGGGCGGCCGAGGGGCCGCACGCTTCGGCCAGCTCCCGGGCGGTCCGGGGCTCATCGGGGTGTTCCAGCAGGAGTGCCAGAGCCTGCCGCTGGCGCGGCGCCCGGGAGAGCTTGTCCAGCGCGGCCCGGGCCTCCTCGGGCGGGACGGCCAGCCGGTAGGCCAGCACTTCCCGGGGCCGGGCCGACTGACCGGGATCCACCCGCTGGCCCGGCGGCATGAACAGGGCCAGCACCTGCCCCAGGGGGGCCAGATACCGGCGGGCGATCCAGCGGGCCAGCTCCAGCTCGTCGGGGCCGATGAGGGGCTCCGGGTCCAAGACCGCGGCCACCTCCCGCAACGGCCGGGCCGGCGGCCCCTCCCGGAGGGCGACCACCCACCCTTGAACGGCTCGGTTCCGCACGGGCACCCGGACCCGGATCCCGGGGCGGAGCCGGCCGGCCAGGCGGGCGGGGATGGCGTAGTCCAGCACCTCCAACCCGCCGGGCAGGGGCAGGTCGACCGCCACCTCCACATACCCGGACACGTGCCGTCCCCCCTCGCACCCACAAAGAACGGGCTCCCCGAGGAGCCCGCGAAAGCGGCTTCGCGCCGATGGAGCCTGTTCTAGGAAAGGGAGCTGTCTCCTTCCAGGCTGGCCTCCAGCTTGTCTTCCTTTATTTCATGGAGCGCGATGGTGACCGGCTTGGGCGGGGTCTTCCCGTCGAAGTTGCCCGCTCGGGGCGGGTCCCCGTCCAGAAGCTGACGGGCCCGGCGAGCCGTCGCCACCACCAAGGCGTACCGGCTCGGGAGCTTATCCTTGATCTCCTCCAGCTTGGGCTGACCCATCATCGATGGCTCTCCCATGACCGATCCGTCCCCCCTTGCGCAAGATCTCGACCCACTGAGCCCACGGGTTCCGCACCCGCTTCAGGCGCTCGGCCCTGACGATGGCCTCCAAGGCCTGGGCCGCCCGCTCCACATCATCGTTGATAATCACGTAATCGTAATCGGCCACCGCCTCCAGCTCCTGCCAGGCGGTCCGGAGGCGGCCCTCGATGCTTTCGCGGCTTTCGGTCCCCCGCTGGGTGAGCCGCCGGCGGAGCTCCTCCAGGGAGGGCGGGAGCAGGAAGACCCGGACCGCGCCCGGCCAGTTCGCCTTCACCTGCGCGCTCCCCTGGACGTCGATGTCCATGATCACCGTCTCGCCCCGGGCCACCCGCTCGGCCACGAAGGCCTTCGGAGTGCCGTAGCGGTACCCGCAAAACCACGCCCACTCGAGGAACTCCCCGGCCGCCACCCGCCGGTCAAACTCCTCGTCGGTCAGGAAGTAATAGTCCACCCCATCCCGCTCGCCGGCGCGAGCGGGGCGGGTGGTGCAGGAGACGGAGTAGACCAGACCCTCCACCCGGGAGAGGACCCGGTTCAACACCGTGTTCTTCCCTGCGCCCGAGGGAGCGCTCAAGACCACCAGAAACCCTGGGGAACCTCCCTGGGAACCGTCGCCGCCCCTCACCCTCGTCCGACCACCCGACATCACCTCAGGCGTTGGTCGCCTCGACGGCCTGCTCTTTGGCTGCGAGGCGGTTGGCCACCGTCTCGGGCTGGACGGCCGCGAGGATCACATGCTCCGAATCGGTGATGATCACCGCGCGGGTCCGGCGCCCGTAGGTGGCATCGATCAACTGGCCTTGCTGGCGGGCCTCTGCGATGATCCGCTTGATGGGGGCCGATTCGGGACTCACGATGGCGACGATCCGGTTGGCGGAGACGATGTTGCCAAAGCCGATGTTGACCAGCCTGGTCTCCATGGGGATGCCTCCTTACTCCAGGTTCTGGACCTGCTCCCGCATCCGCTCCAGCTCCGTCTTCACGTCGACGACCCAGGATGCGATCTGGCCGTCCTGGGCCTTCGATCCCACCGTGTTGGTCTCCCGCAGCAGCTCCTGCAGGAGGAAGTCCAACCTGCGGCCGACGGGTCCACCCTGCCCCAGAGTCCGCTCGAACTCCACCAGATGGCTTCTCGCCCGGACCAACTCTTCCGAGATGTCGACACGCTCGGCAAAGAGAAGAACCTCGGCCTCCAAGCGGCCCGGATCCAGGTCACCCCGCTGGATCAGACCCTCCACCCGCTCGCTCAGCCGGCTCCGGTACTGGGCCACCATGCGGGGGGCGGCCTCGGCCATCTGGTCCACCAAGGCGCTCACCCGGGCCAGCCGCTGGCGCAAGTCCTGGGCCAGTCGCTCGCCCTCGGTCCGGCGCATGGCCACCAGCTGCTCCAGGGCCTCATCGAGCACCGGGCTCAGGGAGGCCCAGAGCCGTTCCAGATCGGGAGCCGCCTCCTCCACCACCAACACGCCGGGCTGCTGGAGCACAAACTCGAGAGAGGGTCCGGGGCCGCCCCAAATGGCCGCCGCCTCCCTGGCCGCCTCCAGGTAGGCCTGCAGGAGTTCGTGGTTGACGGAAACCGTCCGGCTGGTCGTCTCGTCGGCCTGGGGCTTGGCGACGACCGTCACCTCAACCCGGCCCCGGGTCAGGTACGAGGCCACCCGCTCCCGCACAGCCGGTTCCAGGCCGGCCAGGCCGTGGGGCAGGCGGATGCTCAGATCCAAGTACCGGTGATTGACGGACCGGACCTCAACCCAGAACGGCGCCTCCCCCGAGCCGCCCGCCCGTCCGAAGCCGGTCATGCTGTGCAGGGCCAGCTCTCTCACCTCTTCCCGGTATTATAGCACACATTTGGGCGTCCTGGGTCCGTATCGCCTCCCTAGATCCGTTTTGGGGCCCCGATCCGGACCGCTCGCCCCTTCTCGACCTCCCCCCGCCCCACCTCCCAGGCGTGGCGGGCCAGGTCCCAGAGGGCGGGCCAGCCGGCGGCCACCGCCACCACCAGCCACCCGTCAGGCGGGAGCGGCACCGTCTCCAGGGCCCCTTGCAAGAAGGGGAGGGAGAGGGCCCCCAGCTGGGCTAGCCCCGACAGGGCCACCGCCGCCACCAGCCACCGGTTGCTCCCCAGGGGCCGCTCCAGCGGGTCGAGGCGCTCAGAGCGAGCGGAGAAGACGTAGACCAACTGCGCGGTGACCAGGGCGGTGAAGGCGGTGGTCCGGGCGACGGTCAGATCATGGCCGGCCGTCAGCATCCAGAGAAAGGCGGCCAGGGCACTGAGGCCGATGGCGGTCGCCCGGCCCAGAAGCTGCCGCCCCAGCCCCCCGCCCAGCACCCCCTCCCCCGGCGGGCGGGGCGGCCGCTCCATCAGCCCGGGGGACGGGGGCTCCATGCCTAAGGCGATGGCCGGCAGGCCGTCGGTCACCAGGTTCATCCAGAGGATCTGGAGGGGGGTGAGGGGCAGGGGCAGCCCCAGAAGGGTGGCGCCCAGCATGACCAGCACCTCCCCCGCATTGCACCCCAAGAGGTAGCGCATGAAAGTGCGGACGTTCTGGAAGAGCCCCCGCCCCTCCTCCACCGCGGCCAGGATGGTGTCGAAGCGGTCGTCGGTCAGGACGACGGAGGCCGCCTCCCGGGTCACCTCCACCCCGCAGCGCCCCATGGCGATGCCCACATCCGCCTCCTTGATGGCCGCCGCATCGTTCACCCCGTCCCCCGTCATGGCCACCCGGGCGCCGCACTTCTGCAAAGCCTTCACCAGCTGGACCTTGTGGCGAGGGGCCACCCGGGCAAAGACGGAGCGCTCCCGGACCAGCCGCCGGAGCTCGGCCTCATCCAGGCCATCCAGCATCCGGCCCAAGACCGCCTCCTCACCGGGCTGGAGGATGCCCAGCTCCCGGGCCACCGCCTCGGCCGTCCGGGGGTGGTCCCCAGTCACCATGAGGGTCCGGATGCCCGCCCGGCGGGCCCGTTCCAGCTCGGCCCGCACCTCCTCCCGGGGCGGGTCGTACATGCCCACCAGCCCCAGGAGGATGAGGCCCGTCTCGGCCCCCTCCTGGTTGGGCAGGACCCCCATCGGCAGGCGCTTGTAGGCCAGGGCCAGCACCCGCAAGGCGGCCCCGCTCATGGTCTCCGCCTTGGCCAGCCAGCGGCGCCGTCCCGTCGCGCTCAAGGGGACAGGCCCACCCCGTTGCTCCACCCGGTCCGCCTGGGCCAGCACCGACTCGGGCGCCCCCTTGCAGAGCACCAGCCGCTCGCCCCCGAGATCGACCACCACCGACATCCGCTTCCGATCCGAGTCGAAGGGGAACTCGGCCCGCTCTTCGGCCTGAGCTCGCCATACCTCGGGGGGGCGGCCCGCTTTCCCGCTGAGGACGAGGAGGGCGATCTCGGTGGGATCACCCCAGACCTCCAGGCCGCCCGGCCCCTCTCCCCTGGGAGCCTGAGCCTCCAGGCCCGCCGCGGGCAGGCGGGCTCGGTTGCAGAGGACAGCCACCTGCAGGAGCCGCTCCAGGCCCGGCCGGCTCGAAAGCTGGACGGGCCGCCCCCGATCCAGGACCTGGCCCGGGGCCTCATAGCCAATCCCCGTCACCTCCAGGCTGCCGTCGGCCAGCTCCACCCGGGTGACGGTCATCTCGTTCCGGGTGAGGGTGCCCGTCTTGTCGGAGCAGATGGTGGTGATGGTACCCAGGGTCTCCACCGCCGGCAGGCGCCGGACGATGCAGTTGCGGCGGATCATCCGCTGCACGCCTAAGGCCAAGGCCACCGTCACCGCCGCGGGCAAGCCCTCGGGGATGACGGCCACCGCCAAGGAGACCCCGGTGAGGAACATCTCGTAGGCCGAAAGCCCCCGGGCGATCCCCACGGCCGTGACCAGGGTGACCAGGCCCAGGGAGACGGCCACCAGCACCCGGCCCAGCTCCTGGGCCCGCTCCTGCAGGGGGGTGGACTCGGGGCCTGCCCGCCGGATGAGGGCGGCGATCTCCCCCATCTCCGTCTGGCTGCCCGTGGCCACCACCACCGCCTCCGCCCGGCCCCGGGTGACCAGGGTCCCCATGTAGAGCAGGTTGGGCCGGTCGGCCACCTCCTCCTCGCCCCGGCCGAGCCAGTCGGCCCGTTTGGCCACGGGCACCGACTCCCCCGTGAGGAGCGACTCGTCCACCTCCAGCCCCCAGGCCTCCAGGAGCCGGAGGTCGGCGGGAATCCGGTCGCCCGCCTCCACCTGGACCCGGTCGCCCGGCACCAGCTGGGTGGCGGGCAGGCGGAGAAGCCGGCCCTGCCGGATTACCCGGGCCTGGGGCGCGGCCAGGGCCCGCAAGGCCTCCAGGGAACGCTCGGCCCGGAACTCCTGGAAGAAGCCCAAGACCGCGTTGAGGAGCATGATGGCCAGGATGGCCACCGCATCGGCCCGCTCGCCCAAGGCCCAGCTGACCAGGGCGGCGGTGCCCAGGACGGCCATCATCAGATCGGTGAGCTGGCGGCGGAGGATGGTCCAGGGCCCCGTGGGCTGCTCGGTCGCCAGCCGGTTGGGCCCCACCTGCTCCAGCCGCCGGGCCGCCTCCTCGTTGGTCAAGCCGTGGACCGGATCCACCCCGAGCTGGGTCAGGAGCCGGTCCAAGGGAACGGTGTGCCAGGATCGCTTCACAAGGGAACCCTCCCCGCGGGGCTCCGGGGCCCCGGGCAGGCTCGTCTCAGGCCGCCCATCAGGAGGCTTATGCGCCGGTCAGGGAGGGAATGTCCACAGGGGAATCTTCGGGAAGCTCCACGGAACGCTGGGGGAGAGGAGCGAGGCTACAACCCCAGCTGGGCCGCCCGCCGGTAGGCGTGCTCCGCCCGGTCGGTCAGGGCCAGCATCTCGTAGACCTGGGCCAGGGCCAGCTGCAGCTCCGCCGACCACGGATCGATCCGGGCCCCCAGCTCCAGCACCTCGCGGGCCTCGTCCGCCCGGCCCAGGCTGGCCAGCACCTGCCCTTCCAAGAGGTAGACCCGGCTCACCCCCGGCCCCGCGGCCCGGGCGGCCCGGAGCGGCTCCAGGGCCTCCTCCCGCCGGCCCTGGCTCAGGAGGGCTTCGGCCAGGGTGAGCTGGCCCAGGGCGAGCCCCGGGTGGTCGGCCAGGACCTGCCGGCTGAGGGCCTCCGCCTGGTCCACCTGGTTCAGCTCCAGCAGGAGCCGCCCCACCAAGACCTGGAGGTGGGGCCGGTACGTCTCGGGGAGGCCGGAGAGGAGCCCGTCCAAGGTGGCGTGGGCCGCCTCCAAGCGCCCGCCGGCCCACTGCATCAAGCCCAGCATGAGGCGGGCTTCGTGATCGTGGGGATCGGCGGCCGCGGCCTCCACCAGCTGCTCCCCCGCATGGGTCCACCCCCGGGCATAGGACTCCAACCCCAGGAGGAAGGATGCCTGCACGGCCCCAACCAAAGGCGCGCCCCAGGTGGAGAGCCCCACGAGCCAGATCATCACCCGGGCCAGCCACCGGCCCCAGGCACGCCGCATCCGCCTCACCTCTCCCCGAGGCTTCGCCAGCGGCAGCCTTGCTCCTGCCGGCTCAGCCCGGGGGATGGACCCATCCTCCGGACCATCCGCCCCCGACGGCGCCGCCCTGGCCGTCCGGACATTCCCCAGGCTCTGGGCCACCAGGGGAGGGGGCGGCCGGTGTGGAACTCCCTTTCCGGCCTGGCGGCCCGAGGGAACTGGGCCGCGACCGGGCAGGCTGCCGATGGGACGGTGAGGAGGGATCCCCATGCCCATGGACGGGCTCTTTCTGGCCGCCGTGCGAGCTGAGCTGAACGAGGTCCTGGTGGGCGGGCACGTGCAGAAGATCTTCCAGCCCACGGCCCGGAGCATCGTGCTCCACATCCGCACCCCCGGCCAGAGCCACCGGCTGCTGGCCAGCGTGGAGCCCGGCGGCGCGCGGCTGCAGCGGACGGAGCTGGACCAGCCCCACCCGCCCGTCCCTCCCGCCTTCTGCATGCTCCTGCGCAAGTACCTGGAGGGGAGCCGCTTCTACGGGGCCCGCCAGGAAGGGCTGGAGCGGCTGCTGGCCCTCCGCTTCGAGCGGGGCCCCAAGGAGGCCGCGGAGGCCTGGGAGCTCATGCTGGAGCTGACGGGCCGGCAGGGCAACCTGGTGCTGGTGGATGAGGACGGAACGGTCTTGGACGCCATCGTGCGGGTGCCGCCAGGCGCAGGGCCCCGCACCCTCATCCCCGGCGTCCCCTACGAGCCCCCGCCCCTCGAGGGCAAGCCCGACCCTCGGACGATTTCCCGGGAAGCCCTCCGGCGGCTCCTCCCCGCGGGCCAAGGGCTGGCCGACGGGCTCTTCCAGGCCCTGGCAGGCTTCTCCCCCCTCTCGGCCCGGCGCCTGGTGGAGACCGCTGGGCTGGATCCGGCCCGTCCCGCCGGCGAGCTGGATGAGGAAGGCTGGCAACGGCTCCTGGAGCGATTTGCCGCATGGCAAGAGGTGCTTGTGGCGGAGCGCTTCGCTCCCTGCCTGGATCCCGAAGCCCGGCGGCTGCCGGAGCGGTTCTGGGCTTTCCCGCCCGGCCCCGGACCTTACCAAGCCTTCCCCTCCCCCAGCGCCCTCCTGGACGAGGTCTTCGGCGCGCACGAGGCGGCCCACCATCTCGAGGGGATCCGGGGACCCTTAAGCCGGACGGTCCAGACCGCGCTGAAACGGGTCCAGCGGAAGATCGAGAAGCAGGAGGCCGAGCTGGAGGAAGGGCGGGACGACCTGGGGCTGCGGCTCCTGGGTGAGCTGCTCCTGGCCAACCTCCACCGGATCCCCCCCGGCGCCTCGGAAGTGGAGGTGGAGGATTACACCCAGGACCCGCCGGTCCGGCGCCGGATCCCCCTGGATCCCCGTCTCTCGCCGGCGGAGAACGCCCAGGCCTACTTCGACCGGTACGCCCGGGCCAAGCGCCGGCTGGACCGGACCAGCCAAGAGCTGGCCCACTCCCGGGAGGAGGCCGCCTACCTGGAGAGCCTCGCCTTCCACCTGGAGGCGGCCGACACCGAGCAGGCCCTGCTGGAGCTGGCCGAGGAGATGGAGCGCCAGGGGTACCGCCCCCCCGCGGGCCTGGCGGGCTCCAAGGGCGCCAGCGGGCGGAAAAGCTCCCGGGCGGGGGAGAGGGGCCGGGGGCTCTTGCGGTACCGGTCGAGCGATGGCCTGGAGATCCTGGTGGGGCGCAACCACCGGGAGAACGACCGGATCACCATGGACCTGGCCAAGCCCGACGAGTGGTGGTTCCACGTGCGGCAGCTCCCCGGAGCCCACGTCCTCCTGCGGACCACCGCCGATGAGCCGCCCCTCGCCTCCCTGGAAGAGGCGGCCCTTCTGGCCGCGTACCACAGCAAGGCCCGCCACTCGAGCCACGTCCCCGTGGACGTGGCCCGGCGGCGCCACGTCCGGAAGTACAAGGGGGCCCGGCCCGGCCAGGTCCTCTACGAACCGGCCTTCACCCTGGAGGTGACCCCCCGGGAGGAGCTCCTCCCGCCCCTGATGGAGTGAGCCGCAGCCGGGGCGGGCTAGGCGTGGCGGAAGTGGCGCCGCCCCGTGAAGAGCATGGGGATGCCGGCCCTGTCGGCGGCGGCGATAGACTCCCCATCCCGCTTGGACCCGCCCGGCTGGACGATGGCACAGATGCCGGCTGCGGCCGCCACCTCCACCACGTCGGGGAAGGGGAAGAAGCCGTCGGAGGCCAGGACCGCGCCGGCGTTCCGGAGGTCCCCGCCGGGCACCCGGGCCCGGGCCCGCTCCAGGGCGTGGCGGGCCGCGTCGATCCGGTTCACCTGGCCCGCCCCAATCCCGAGGGTTTGCCCCCCCGCCGCCACGACGATGGCGTTGGAGAAGCAGCCCCGGACCACCTGCCAGGCCAGGAGGAGGTCCGGCAGCCGCCTAGGGTCCACAGCCGCTTGGGTCACCAGGCGCCACCCCTCGGGCGAGGCGGGGCCGTCATCGGGCTCCTGGAGGAGGTACCCGCCCCAAACGGGCCGGAGCTCCACCCGGGGCCCGCCGTGGCCCTGGAGCTCCAGCAGGCGCAAGCTGGGCTTGCGGGCCAGCACCTGCCGGGCCTCCTCGCTGAACCCGGGCGCCAGGACCACCTCGAGGAAGAGAGGCGCCATCAGCTCGGCGGTCGCCCGGTCCACGGGACGGTTGAGGGCGACGATCCCCCCGAAGATGGAGACCGGGTCCGCCTCGTACGCCTTCCGGAAGGCCTCGGCCAGGGTCGGGGCGACGGCGGCGCCGCAGGGGTTGGTGTGCTTGACGGCCACCGCCGCGGCCATCCCCGGGAAGGCCTGGCTGAGGCCCCCCAGCAGCCGCCACGCGGCGGAGCCGTCGTTGAGGTTGTTGAAGGAGAGCGCCTTCCCTTGGAGGAGGCGGGCGGCGGCCAGGCCCTGAGCCGGCCCCTCCGGCCGGTAGAAGGCGGCCGCCTGGTGGGGGTTCTCCCCGTAGCGGAGGGAGGCGGCCCGGACCAGCCGAAGGGTGTAGGTCTCGGGGAAAGAGGCAGGGAGGGCGTCTTCTGGACCCTCGGGACGGTCCGGCGCCTCCAAGCCCGCGGCCAGGTAGGCGGCGATCTGCTCATCGTAGGCCGCAGTGCGGGCCAGGGCTTCGGCCGCCAGGCGCCGCCGGTACGCCAGGTCCAGGCGGCCCGCCGCCAAGCGCTCCAAGAACTCGGGGTACTGGTCCGGCCGGGAGAGGACCACCACGTGGGGGAAGGCTTTGGCCGCCGCGCGCAGGAGGCTCACCCCGCCAATGTCCACCAGCTCCAGGGCCTCATCCAGGGGCGTCTCCCGCCGGACCTGCTCCTCAAATGGATAGAGGTTCACACAGACCAGGTCGATGGGCCGGGCGCCCACCCGGGCCAGATCGGCCTCCTCCCCGGGGCGGCGGCGGGCCAGGATCCCCGCGTAGACCGCCGGGTGGAGGCTCTTCACCCGCCCGCCCAACACCTCCGGCGCCCCCGTCACCTGGGCCAGCTCCGTCACAGGAAGGCCGTGCTCCTGGAGGTAGCGGGCCGTCCCACCCGTGGAGAGAAGCTCCACCCCTCGCTGGTGCAGGGCCTCCGCCAGCTGGGCCAGGCCCTCTTTGGACCAGACGCTCAGCAAAGCCCGCTCCATGGGCTCACCCCTCCTCCCGCCAGGGCGCGATCGCCCACTGGGCGACCCGGGCCCGCCAGCGGGCGACCGTCGCCCGGGCCCGGGCCTCAGCCCGGCCTTGGTAGCGCAGGGGCTCCCGCAGGAGGGCCCGTTCCTCAGGCGTCAGGGCGGCGGCCACCTGGTCCAGCTGGGGATCCCGCTGGCGGGCCTCCTCCAGGGCCTGGAGGAGGTCGCCTCCCTCCTCCCGGACCCGGGCCGCCAGGCGCCGGGCCACCTCGTGGGCCTCCGGGTGGCCGTGCCGGGCCAGGAGGATGTAGAGGGGCTCCGCCACCCACAGGGGGCGCTCCCGTTCCAGATTGGCCGCCATCCGCTCCCGGTCCACCTGCAGCCGGCGGGAGAGGCGGGTCAGCCGGTCGGCCGCCTGGGAGAGGGCAACGAAAAGCTCGACGAGGAAGCGGCTGGAGGCGGAGTTGGTCAGGTCCCGCTGGTGCTCGGAGATCTGGTCCAAGTAGACGGTGATCATGCGGGGCATGGCCACCTTCCAGAGGCTCTTCACGTGCTCGAAGTTCCAGGGGTTCCGCTTGTGGGGCATGGTGGACGAGCCCACCTGCTCCGCCGTCACCGCCTCCGCCACCTCCCCCAGCTCGCTCCGCTGCAGGTGGCGCATATCGTCGGCGAAGTTGGCCAGCACCCCGAAGGTGCTGGTGAGGGCGTGGAAGAGGTCGGCGAAGGGCTCGGGCGGCAGGATCTGGCTGGCCACCGGGGCGGGGCGGAGGCCGAGCCTGGCCAGCACCCGCCGTTCCAGCTCTTCGGGGTCCTCCACCAGGAGGCTGAGGGCGTTGTAGGCCCCCACCGCCCCCGTCAGCTTCCCCACCAGCCCCTCCCGGGCGGCCTGGAGCTGCTCGATCCGCCCGCCCAGCCGCTCCACGTAGAGGGCGATGGCGAAGCCGAAGGTGATGGGCACCGCATGCTGCCCGTGGGTCCGGCCGATCTGGGGCGTGGCCGCTTCCCGCTCGGCCAGCGCCATCCACGCCTCCAAAAGGGCCACCAGCTGGGGGAGGAGGAAGCGGTCGAGGCTCTCCCGGTACTGGAGGCTCCGGGCCGTCTCGGTGATGTCCGAAGAGGTGGCCCCCAGGTGGATCCAGGGCGCCAGGTCGGCCCCCGCCTCCCGGGCCAAGCAGTTGACCAGGGCCCGGATGCTGTGGCGGGTCCGGGCCTCCTCCTGGGCGATGGCCTCCGCTTCCACTCGGGCCGCGGCCTCGGCCACCCGGGCCCCCGAGCCGGGAGGGGCCACTCCCATCTCCTCCAGCCCCGCCACCAGGGCCGCCTCCACCTGGAGCTGGTAGCGGAGGGTGGCCGCCTCCGAAAGGTACTGGCGCCACACCTGGTAGAGGTGGGGTTGGCCCACCGCGTAGCGGTGGTCCCAGGGGCTCACCGTCTCAAAGGGGTTGAAGGATCCACGGGCCACACACGCTCCCTCCCATCGCTGGCTGCCCGGCCGGGCCCCACCCTGGAGCCCGGCTTGCTTCCTCAGGCTGGACCCGCGCCCAGAATCTGGCCCCATCCTAAACGAAAGGCAGGGCCGGTAGCAACGAGGGCTCTCAGCCACCGGCCCTGGCTCCGCGCCGCGCCCCGCTCGGGCTGCCGCGCCGTCCGTCGCCTCAGGCCCCTTCCGTCGCCTCCTGCGCGGGAGCCGCCCGCTCGGCCACCGGCGCGCCCGCCGCCTCCGGCTCGGGCAGAGGCAGGATCAGGTTGAGCAGGATGCCCACCACCGCCGCCAGGCCCATGCCCCCCAGCTGCCCAATGGTGGCGCCGCCGATGCCCAACACCAGCACCACCGAGCTGATGAGGAGGTTCCGGGTCTGGCTGAAGTCGATGCCGCTCTCCACCAGGGTGCGGATCCCGCTGGAGGCGATGACGCCGAAAAGCATGATGGTCACCCCGCCCATCACCGGCGCCGGCACGCTCTGGACGATGGCCCCCAACTTGGGGACGAAGGCGAGCACCGTGGCGAAGACGGCGGCCAGCGCGATGACCCAGACCGAATGGACCTTGGTGATGGCCAGAACGCCCACATTTTCCCCGTAGGTGGTGTTGGGCGGCCCGCCCAGGAGCCCGGCCAGCGACGTGGCCAGCCCATCCCCCAGGATGGTCCGGTGGAGGCCCGGCTCCTTATAGAAGTCCTTGCCCACAATCCGGCTCAGCACCAGCACATCACCCAGGTGCTCCGCCAGGGTGACGGCCGCCACCGGCAGGAAGACGGCGATGGCCTTCCAGGAGAAGGCGGGGAACGTCAGCTGAGGGAGCCCGATCCAGGCCGCCTCCCGGACCAGGGAGAGGTCCACCGCGCCCCGGAGGAGGGCGAAGAGGTAGCCGGCCACGATCCCGATGAGGATGGGGATGGCGGCGAGAAAGCCCCTGAGGAACGTGGCGGCCAGGACCGCGGCCAGCAGGGTGAAGAGGGCGATCTGGACGTCGGTGTCCATCAGGCTGACCTGCTCCTTGGCGAGGCCGGCCATCTCCACCCCCACGGGCGCCAGGCCCAGACCGATGACCACAATGAGGGACCCCACCAAGACGGGCGGGAGGAGCCGCTCCAGCCAGCCCACCCCCACCCAGCGGATCACCAGGGCGACCACCGCGTACACGAGCCCCACGGCCACCCCGCCCCCCAGGGCGTAGGCGGGACCCCAGGCCGCGGCCACGGTGATGATGGGCGCGATGAAGGCGAAGGACGAGCCCAGGTAGGCGGGAATCTGGCCACCGGTGATGGCGATGAAGAGCAGGGTGCCCAAGCCGCTGGTAAGCAAGGCCACCGAGACGTCAAGACCCGTCAGGATGGGGACCAGCACCGTCGCCCCGAACATGGCGAAGAGGTGCTGGAGGCTCAAAGGGATCATCTGGAGCACGGGGGGACGGTCGCCGACGCGCAGGCGCACGTTGTTGGACATGGTCTTCCTCCTCGTCGAGCAGGCCGGCCCTCAGCCTTTCCCGCCGGCCCGCTCCAGGATGACGACCCGTTCCTCGCCGTCGGTCTCCTGCAGGCGGACGCTGATGATCTCCTGCTGGGAGGTGGGCACGTTCTTGCCCACAAAGTCGGCCCGGATGGGCAACTCCCGGTGGCCCCGGTCCACCAGCACGGCCAGCTGGATGCGCGCCGGGCGGCCCAGATCCATGACGGCGTCCATGGCCGCCCGGGCCGTCCGGCCCGTGTAGAGCACGTCGTCCACCAGGACGACCCGCTTCTCGCCCACGGGGAAGGGAACCTGGGACTGGTGGACCACCGGGGCGGGTCCGATCCGGGAGAGGTCATCCCGGTAGAGGGTGATGTCCAGCTCCCCCACGGGGCAGGGAGCCCCTTCGATGGCCTCGATGTACCCCGCCAGCCGCCGGGCCAGGGGCACCCCCCGGGTGCGGATCCCCACCAGGGCCAGTGCCTCCCCCCGGCGGCCCCGCTCCAAGATCTCGTGCGCGATCCGGACCAGAGCCCGGCGGATCCCGTCGGCATCGAGGATCTCCGCCTTCTCCCGCCAGTCCATACCGATCCCTCCCACCCTGGGCACCCTCACCACGGCACAAAAAAACCTTCTTGCCGCGGCAAGAAGGCGCGCCCCCGCGCGTGCGGGGCCTCTGGCGAGCCAGAGCGTCGTGATGGAGTTGCCTCCTTGCCGGCCTCACTGGACCAGCTTAAAGGAACCGGTCTGGGGTGAGTATAGCCGAGAGCGGCAGCGCTGTCCAGGGGGTGGCGCGCGGCACCCGGCGGGTTCCCGCCGGCCCAGCCCGGGGCGGGCCGGCGAGCCTCACCCCTGCCCACCCCGCAAGCGCTCCAAGAGGGCCTCCATCGCCTCGGGCAGGGGTGAGCGGAACTGGAGCCACTCCCCCGTCACCGGATGCTCAAAGCCCAGCTCCGCCGCGTGGAGGGCCTGCCGGCCCAGACCCAAGGCAGGCCGGCCCGGCGCGTAAACGGGATCGTCCACCAGCGGGAAGCCTTGGTGGCTCAGGTGGACCCGGATCTGGTGGGTCCGTCCCGTCTCCAGGCGGAGCTGGAGGAAGGTGCACCGGGGCGGGCCGGGCAGGTACTCCAGCACCTGGAAGTGGGTGATGGCCGGCCGGCCGTCGGGCCGGACGGCCATGCGCACCCGCTGGGTGGGATGCCGGCCGATGGGCAGGGCGATGATCCCCTTCTCCGGCTCCACGAAACCATAGGCGATGGCCCGGTAGATCCGGAGCACCTGGCGGGCCCGGAGCTGGCGGGCCAGGCTCAGGTGGGCCCGATCGTTCTTGGCCGCCACCAGCAGCCCCGAGGTCTCCTTGTCCAGCCGGTGGACGATGCCCGGGCGGATCCGCCCGCCCACGGAGGAGAGGGCCCCGCAGTGGGCCAGGAGCGCGGCCACCAGGCTCCCTTCCTTCTGCCCGGCCCCGGGGTGGACCACCATCCCCGCGGGCTTGTCCACCACGATCAGGTGGGGGTCCTCGTAGACGATGTTCAAGGGAATGGGCTCGGGGCGGATCCAGTCGGGCTCGGGCGGCGGGATGACCGCCTCCACCTGGTCGCCCCGGTTCAAGAGGGCCTTCTTGGGCGCCACCTGCCCGTTGACCCGCACGTCCCCCGCCTCGATCCGCTTCTGCCAGAAGGCCCGGGAGCGCTGGGGCTCGCGGCGGGCCAGGAACTGGTCGAGGCGGAGGCCCGCCTCCTCAGGGCGCACCTGCCACACCCGCCGCTCGCCCCCCGCCGGGAGCCCCAGCGGGCGGGCCTCGGGCCTCAGCCCCTTCGTTCCCTCCTCGTCGTGCCGCCTGGCCACCCGGCCGCCACCCCCAGGAGAACCCCGACCACGAGGGCCAGATCGGCCAGATTCAAGGCAAGCCGATCCCCCAGCACCAGCCAGTCGACCACGCCCCCCAGGCGGAGCCGGTCCAGCCCGTTGGCCAAGGCCCCGCCCGCCACCAAGCCGACGGCCAGCCCGTGCCGAGGGCTGGTCGGGGAAGATCCCAGCACCAGGAGCACCCCCGCCCCCACCAGGCTGGCCGCGCCCAGAAGGGGGCCCCAGCCGGTGAGCAGCCCTCCGGCCGCGCCCGGATTGAGGCTGACCACCACCGCCAGCCCAGGATCGAGGCGGGCCGGGGGAACCCATCCGGCAAGCAACGCCCCCTTCAGGGCCTGATCCAGCAGCAGGACCGCCAGCGCGGTGGCCAGGGCCGGCCAGGCTGCCCGGCCCTCACCCGTCCCGCTCGGGCTCGTCCCAGTCCAGGTTGTCGGCCAGGTCCGGATCCATGTCCAGGCCGGCCACCAGCGCCTCGTCCTCCCCATCCGCTTGGGGCCGCCGGTCCCCATGGGGTGTTCCCCGCCGGGTCCGCTCGGCCTCGGGCCGGGGCTCGGGGTAGAGGGCCTCCCAGTCCGTCGCCATATTCCCCCGGAGGTCGGGGATCTCCTCCACGGGCTCGGTCGCCCCTTGGGGCTCCTCCCCCTCGAGAAAGGCGTCATCGAAGTCGACCGCTCCCGGGATGTCCTGGGGCGTGTTGGCCGTCCCGAAGCGGGCCACCTCCTGCCAGACATCCTCCCCTTCCAGCCCCACATCCTCCGGCTCATCCCCGAAGAGCCGGGAGAAGGAGGCGGGCAGGCTCTCCTCCTCCACGGGCCGGGAGCGGGCCGCTTCCGGCGGCTCCTGCTCCATCGCCTCCTGGCAGCTCCGGCACCGCTCCGCGGCGGGCAGGGCCTCCAGCCGCTCCGCCTCAATAGGGCGCCCGCACGCCTGGCAGACACCGTACTCCCCCCGGTCCAGCCGCTCCAGGGCCGCTTCCACCTGGGCGAGCAACCGCCCGGTGGTCTCCCTCAGGGCCAGGTCCTTCCCCCGCTCAAAGGTCTCCGACCCCAGATCGGACGGGTGCTGATCCACCACCGAGAGCTCGGCCAGGCCTTCCCGCAGGGAGTTCTGGCCCATGCCCTCCCGGTTCAGTTGCTCCCAGAGGCTGGCCAGCCGTTCCCGCTCCTTCACGAGGAGCTCCCGGGCCCGCCCTTCATCGATGGGCGCCCGCCTCTCCACCGTTCCCCCTCCTCCACCGGGGGGCTCACCGGCCCACCCGCAGTTCCAGCTCCACGATCCGCACAATGTCGGCGATGATGCCGCTGATCAGGGGCAGGTTGAGGGCGGCCAGCTGGGTCAGGAGGTAGACGATCAGCCCCGTCACCAGGGTGAAGCCGATCCCGATGCCCACGCCCCGAAAAAGACCCCCGCCCAGCTGCCATAAGAGCGCTCGGCGGGGGTTCCGGTAGAGATCGACCAGTTCGGCGATGTGGGCCTCTTCCATGCGCCGGGCGATCCCGCTCACCTGCCGCACCAAGTGCCGGAGGACCGCCTTCCGCTTCCGACGCCGCGCTGGACCTCCCACCGCGTCCCCCCGGGCTTAGGCTCCCCGAAGGGAGCCCGGGGCACGCGGGGGCCGCCGCTCACGAGCCGGCGGGCTCCAGGCTGGCCACCACCGCGGCGCACCGGAGGCAGAGCTCGGGGAAGCGCTGGTCCTGGCCGGTGGTGGGGTGGTTCCGGCGGCACCGGGGGCAGCGGGCGTGGGCGGTCTTGCGCACCTGCACCCCCACCTCCAGCTGGCCCAGCCGGATGGCGGCCGCCTCTGCAGGCGCCGGCCCCTCGTGGAAGCGAACCTCCGAGACCAGGAAGAGCTCGGCCAGATCCCCCAAAGCCTCCAGGCTCGCCTTAAGCTCGCCCGCCTCGGGGGCGAGGTAGAGCTCCACGGACACCTCCCGGCTGCCGCCCACCTCCCGCCGGTCCCGGGCCTCCTCGATGGCCTGGTAGACGGCGTGGCGCAGGTTCAAGAGCTGGTCCCAGGCGGCCTCCTCGCCGGCCTCCAGCTCCAAGCCTGCCTCCTCCTCCACCCCGGGGAAGGTGGCCAGGTGGACGCTGGGCTGGGTCCTGGCCTGTTCGGGCAGGTGCTCCCAGGCCTCGTCGGCGGTGAAGACCAGGATGGGCGCGATGAGCCGGATCAGCCCCGAGACCACCTCATAGAGGACCGTCTGGGCCGCCTGCCGGCTGCGGGCGTCGGCCGCCTCGCAGTAGAGCCGGTCCTTCACCACATCCAGGTAGAAGCCGCCCATCTCCACGGTGCAGAAGCTGTTGACCGCGTGGTAGACCAGGTGGAAGGCATCCTCCTGGTAGGCGCTCCGGACCCGCTCCACCAGCCGCCGGTACCGGTGGAGGGCCCAGCGGTCCAAGGGCTCCAGGCCCTCCCGGGGGACCCGGTGCCGGGCAGGGTCGAAGTCGGCCAGGTTGCCCAGCATGAAGCGGATGGTGTTCCGGATCCGCCGGTAGACGTCGGCCACCTGCTCCAGAATGGCGTCGGAGACCCGCACGTCGCTCTGGTAGTCGCTGGCCGCCACCCAGAGCCGCAGCACATCGGCCCCGTACTTGTCGCAGACCTCCAGGGGCGAGATGGTGTTCCCCAAGGACTTGTGCATGGCCCGCCCCTCGCCGTCCAGCACCCACCCGTGGGTGAGCACCTTCCGATAGGGGGCCTGGCCCCGGGTGGCGACGGCCGTCAAGAGGGAGGACTGGAACCACCCGCGGAACTGGTCGCCGCCTTCCAGGTACAGGTCGGCGGGCCAGCCCAGGCCCCGGTCCTCCAGGACGGCGGCGTGGCTCGCGCCCGAGTCGAACCAGACGTCCATGATGTCCTGCTCCTTGCGGAAGGCATCGCCGCCGCAGTGGGGGCAGCGGAAGCCCTCGGGCAGGATCTCCGACGCCTCGTGGGTGAACCACCCGTCAGACCCTTCCTTCCGGAAGAGGTCGGCCACGGCGGCGATGGTCTCCGGCTCGATGATGGGCTCCTGGCAGGCCTCGCAATAGAAGACGGGGATGGGCACGCCCCAGACCCGCTGGCGGGAGATGCACCAGTCCTGCCGGTCCTTCACCATCTCCCGCATCCGCTCGGCGCCCCAGGCGGGCACCCACTGGACGCCGTCCACCGCGGCCAGGGCCGCCTCCCGGAAGGCGTCGATGGAGGCGAACCACTGGGGCGTCGCCCGGTAGAGGACGGGGTTCTTGCAGCGCCAGCAGTGGGCGTAGGAGTGGACCAGCTGGCCCGCGTGGAGGAGCCGCCCCGCCGCCTGCAGGTCGGCCAGGATCCGCTCGTTCGCCTCCTGGGCCGGGAGCCCCTGGTAACGGGGCTCCTCCCCGGTGAAGCGGCCCCGCTCATCCAAGGGCGCGTACACCTCGAGGCCGTAGCGGAGCCCCACCTCATAGTCCTCCAGGCCGTGGCCGGGGGCGGTGTGGACCGCGCCCGTCCCCTGCTCCAGGGTGACGTGCTCACCCAGGATGAGCGGCGAGGTCTGGTCTTTCAGCGGGTGGCGGGTCACGATCCCCTCCAGCTCCGCCCCCCGCCAGGCCCCTTCCTCCGTCACCGCCTCCCAGCCCAGGTCCTTCTGGACCTCCTCCAGGCGCCCCCGGGCCACCAGGTAGCGGGCCCCCTCGCCCACCCGGACCAGCACGTACTCCAGGTCGGGGTGGAGCGCGATGGCCTTGTTGGCCGGCAGGGTCCAGGGGGTGGTGGTCCAGATGATCACCGCCGCGCCCTCGGGCTCAAAGAGCCCCCGGGCATCCTCCACAGGGAAGGCGACGTAGATGGAGGGCGAGCGGTGGTCCTGGTACTCGATCTCCGCCTCGGCCAGGGCCGTGCGGCACTCGGGGCACCAGTAGACGGGCTTGAGGCCCTTGTAGATGTAGCCCCGGCGGGCCATCTCGCCGAAGACTTCCACCTGCCGGGCTTCGTACTCCGGCGTGAGGGTGAGGTAGGGGTGCTCCCAGTCACCCCAGACCCCGAGCCGCTCGAACTCCTCCCGCTGGACCTCCACAAAGCGGAGCGCGTATTCCCGGCACTTCTGCCGCAGCTCCAGCGGGTCGAGGCTTTCCGGGTCCACCCCCAGTTCCAGCAAGGCAGCCCGCTCGATGGGCAGGCCGTGGGTGTCCCAGCCGGGCACATACGGCGCCCACTCGCCCTCCATGGCGTGGACCCGGACGATGAAGTCCTTCAGAATCTTGTTGAGGGCGGTGCCGATGTGGATGTGGCCGTTGGCGTACGGCGGCCCGTCGTGCAGGACGAAGTCCGGGCCGTCGGGCCGGGCCGCCCGCCGCTGCTCCTGGAGCTTCTGGTAGAGCCGCTGCTCCCGCCAGGCCTCCAGGCGCTGGGGCTCCCGCTTGGCCAGCTGCGCCCGCATGGGAAAGTCAGTCGTCGGCAACTGAACGGTCTTCTGGTAGTCCATGCCTTCCGCCCTCCCGAACAAAAAAAGACCCTCGCCCCTGGGACGAGAGTCCACACTCCCGCGGTACCACCCGGTCTTGGAGCGGTCAGCCGACCGCTCCCACTCGAAAGGGGTAACGGCCCCAACCGGCCCCGCCTACTGAGCCCTAGCCGCCGTTCAGCGGAGCAGCTCCGAGGGGATCTTCGGGACGGGCCCGGAGCCGGCTCCCACCCTCCCGGCTCGCTCGTTCCGGGGAGGCCGCCCCTACTCGCCTCTTCATCGCCATTGGCTCGCCGGGCCGCCTCCTGAGCCCGGCGCCTTACCCAGCCGTCTTCATGTGGCTCCCATTATAGCCACGGCTGGTCCTGCCCGTCAATTGGGCCCCTCCTCCGCCGGGAAGAGCTCCGGGTGGAAGAGCTGGGCCAGGGCCTCCAAGCCGTCGACCAGCCGGGGGCCGGTGATGGTCAGCCAGTCGGGCTCCACCTCGTAGACCCGCCCAGTCTGGATGGCCCGCACCTCTTGCCACGCGGGCCGGGCCAGCACCTCCTCCCGGTACCGGTTGGTGAGGAGGATCACCTCCGGGTCCCGGGCCAGGACGGTCTCCACGCTGTAGGTGGGCCAGGGGGTGGGGGCGTCGAAGGCCAGGTTCCGGCCGCCCGCCCGGGTGACCAGCTCGTCGATGAAGCTTCCGGGGCCGGCGGTCATGAGGGGCTCATGCCACACCTCCACAAAGACCAGAGGCCTCTGGTCGGCAGGCAGGTGACCGGTCCGGGCCTCCACCGCCGCCACCCGTGCCCGCAGGCCCTCCACCAGGGCCTGGGCCGTCTCTTGGTGGCCCGTCATCCGCCCGAGAAGGAGCAGGGTCTCGAAGAGGCTCTCCAGGTCGGGCACGTCCACCGCGAAGACGGGCACGCCCAAGGCCTGCAGCCGCTCCACGTGGGCCCGGACCACCTGCATGTCCCCGACCACCAGATCGGGCTCCAGGCTCAGGAGCCGCTCCAGGTTGACCTGGACCGCGTCGGAGACGACGGGCAGGCGGGCCGCCTCGGGCGGGTAGGTGCTGTACGCGCTCACCCCCACCACCTGCTCCCCTGCTCCGACGGCAAAGAGGTTCTCGGTGATCGACGGCGAGAGGGCCACAATCCGCTGGGGCGGCTGCTCGAAGGTGAACCGCTGCCCCAGCACGTCCTCGACCACGAGCGGTTCTTGGGCGCACGAAGCAGGGGCCCCAAGGAGGGCGAGGGCCCAGACGAGGGTGAGGAGCCCCAGAGCGCGGGCGCCGGATCGGACCAGCATGGCTGCACACCTCCACCAGGCGATGGCAGGCCCGCCACGACCAGCGCCCCGGCCCGGGGCGCGCGCCAGGAAGGACGGCTCGTCCTGGCCCCACGCAGGTGAGCCGGCGGCAGGGGGCAGGTCTCCTGGCTCCCGGATCCTCGGCCTCTGCCCGGCCCTTCCCCGCGGGTGCGAGTGGGCTCGGGCGCCTCCCCGGTCACAGTGGCGGGCCCGCGCGCTTCTCCGGCCGAAGCCGGATGACGACTTCCCTATTCTCCCGGCAGGTCTCCCGGCCGGGCACCCCCCGCCTGCAACGATGGAAGACGATCAGGGCTTCGCTGCCCCGCCAGCCGCCTCCTGCCGGCGGGCCATCCCAGCCTCCTGGGCCTGGAGGGCCGCCTCCAAGCCCTGATCCACCTCCTGGAAGCGGGCCAGGAAGAGCTCGCTGGACCGGTCGGTCTCCAGCAGTTGGAAGAAGGACCGGGCCAGGGCCTCCAGGTCCGGTTGGGGAGGGACCACCCTCCGCATCGCCGCTCGCCTCCTCCGTCGTGTTCCGAATGATGATGACCCTTCCCAATCTTTTCCTGCAAGGTTCGTCCTTCCCCGGGAGAGACCTTCCCCGAGCGAGGCCCATCGATTGATGGGGACTCCAGGAATTGGTACACTGTCCGTGATGCGGCTCTCAACACGGGTGGGCTCGGAACAGGGGGGTTAGGATGGCTCGGAAGAAGATCACCATCGTAGGCGCCGGCAACGTGGGCGCCACCACCGCCCACTGGATCGCTTCCCGGAACCTGGGCGATGTGGTGCTGGTCGATGTGGTGGAGGGACTCCCCCAGGGGAAGGCCCTGGACCTCTTGCAGGCGGGCCCGGTGGCCGGGTTCGACGTGAACGTCATCGGCACCAATAGCTATGAGGACACCCGGGATTCGGACGTGGTGGTGATCACCGCCGGTGTGGCCCGCAAGCCGGGGATGAGCCGGGATGACCTGCTCCAGACCAACTTCAACATCATCCGCAGCGTGGTCGAGCAGGTGGTCCAGTACTCGCCCAACGCCTTCATGATTGTGGTGAGCAACCCCGTCGACGTCATGACCTACGCCGCCTACCGGATCTCGGGGTGGCCCAAGGAGCGGGTCATGGGGATGGCGGGCGTGCTCGACTCTACCCGCTTCCGCACCTTCATCGCCCAGGAGCTGGGCATCTCCGTCAAAGATGTGAGCGCCTTCGTCCTGGGCGGCCACGGCGACGCCATGGTGCCGTTGGTCCGCTACTCCTACGCGGGCGGCATCCCCATCGAGAAGCTCCTGCCCCGGGAGACCATCGACCGAATCGTGGAGCGGACCCGGAAGGGCGGCGGCGAGATCGTCAACCTGCTCAAGACCGGCAGCGCCTTCTACGCCCCGGCCGCATCCACCGCGGACATGGTGGAGGCGATCCTGCGGGATCAGCGCCGCCTCCTGCCGGCCATCGCCTACCTGGACGGCGAGTACGGCGAGCGGGACATTTACGTGGGGGTTCCCGTCATCTTGGGCGGCAAGGGGATCGAGAAGGTGGTGGAGATCGAACTCACCCCCGAGGAGCAGGAGGCCTTCCGCCGCTCGGTTCAGTCGGTGCGGGAGCCGCTCGCCAAGCTCTCCTTCTGACGGTCGGGGTGATCCCCGTCCGGTGTCCCCGCGGCGATGGGATGCCCACAAAAAGACGAGGCGGCCGTTCGGCCGCCTCGTTTCGCGCTCGCCAGGGCGGGCTCAGAAGTCCATGTCGGCCCCGGGCCCAGCGGGCGTCTTCTCCTTCTCGGGAATCTCGGCCACCAGCGCCTCGGTGGTGAGGACCAGGCTGGCGATGCTGGCCGCGTTCTCCAGCGCGGTCCGGGTCACCTTGGCCGGGTCGATGATCCCCGCCTCCATCATGTTCTCCAGCTTCTCGCTGAGGGCGTTGAAGCCGATGCCCCGCTCGGCCTTGCGGACCTCCTCCACGATGACCGAGCCCTCGTAGCCGGCGTTGTTGGCGATCTGCCGGAGCGGCTCCACCAGCGCCTGCTTCACGATGTTGACGCCGACCTGCTCGTCGCCCTCCAGCTTCAGCTGCTCCAAGGCGGGCAGGATGTCGATGTAGGTCGTCCCACCGCCGGGCACCACGCCCTCCTCCACCGCCGCCCGGGTGGCGTGGACCGCGTCCTCGATGCGGTGCTTCTTCTCCTTCAGCTCCACCTCGGTGGCCGCGCCGAC